>JBCCQL010000031.1:0-14952 GCA_039024355.1 Planctomycetota bacterium | reverse complement strand
TCGATCTCGCTGACGACATCGGGGTTGCTCATCGGCTAGCTCCTCGTCGGGTTGCTTCTCCTGGGTGCTCTTTGCTTGGGACCCGGCGCCGGCGGGGTGATCAACCCGGCCGGCGGCGGCGCGTCGGGCTCGGCGGCCGCCCCGATCATCCCGCCGGCGCCGGGTCCCTAGCAAAGAGCACCCAGGAGAAGCAACCCGACGAGGAGCTAGCCGATGAGCAACCCCGATGTCGTCAGCGAGATCGAACGCCTGATCGAGAGCCAGGGCGAACTGACCCGCCGGCAGCAGAGCACGCACGATATCGCCGTCCGGGTGACGTCCTACCTCCGCAGCGAGCTCGGCTACGAGAGCGAATCCCCCGGCAACGTGAACCGCCTGATGGCCGAGACCTGGCAGATGGTTTCCGGGCACGAGCGGCTGCTACTCGGCGAGGGCGATCAGCTCGGCATGGTCGGCTGGGTCCAACTGCTCCGCCGCACCTGGTGGGGCGTGCTGGTAGCGCTGGGCACCGTCACCGGGTACGTCGTTGGCAGCGTCTTCCCGATACCCGGCAACTAGCCACCGGCCGAGGCAATAAACCACTGGCCGTCGTCGCCTACCAAGGATCGCGAATGAAAACCCGTGACCGCGTCAAAGAGCTCCGGCGTGTCCGCGCTGGCGACCTGGCCGCGCACCCCAACAACTGGCGGACCCACCCGCGGCACCAGCAGGCCGCACTGCGGGGCGTGCTGGCCGAGGTCGGCTACGCCGACGCCCTGGTGGCCCGCGAGCTGCCGGACGGCACGCTGCAGCTGGTGGACGGGCACCTGCGAGCAGAAACCACGCCGGACGCCGTGGTGCCCGTCCTGGTGGTCGACCTGAGCGACGCCGAGGCGGACAAGGTGCTGCTGACGCACGACCCGCTCTCGGCGATGGCCGGCGCCGATGCGGCGGAGCTGGCCACGCTGCTCGAGCGTGTCGACACCGACAACCGTTCGCTCAACGAGATGCTGGGCCGGCTGGCGGATCGCTCGGGCGCGATCGACCTCGAGTCGCTCGCCAACCGGCCGGAGGTCGACGTGCCGGAGTGCTACCAGGTGGTGGTCGAGTGCGGCAACGCCGCAGAACAGGAGGCGGTTTATGAGCGGATGCGGAAGGAGGGCTACCCATGCCGGGTCTTGACGTTGTAGTAGAAACGCCGGTGCACGATTCGTTCCGGGTGCAGCAGGTGGCCGGCATGTTCGACGTGCCGCTGGGCGAGCGCTGCGTCGAGCGGTTCCACGCCGAGCTGCCCGACGAGGACGAGCCGTGGGAGATCGGCCTGATCGTTGGCCCCTCGGGCAGCGGCAAGAGCAGCGTTGCGCGGCAGGCCTTCGGCGAACACCTGGCGGGCCGCGCCGACTGGCCGGCCGACCGCGCGGTGATCGACTGTTTCGGCGACACGCCGGTCCGCCAGGTGGTGGCGTTGCTCACAGCGGTGGGTTTCAGCTCGCCGCCTAGCTGGGTCAAGCCATACGCGGTGCTGAGCAACGGCGAACGCTTCCGCTGCGACCTGGCGAGGGCGCTCGCCAGCGGCGGAGGCGACACGCAACCACAAGACAAGAAGCCGCCCACCGGCGGCCAGCAGCCGCTGGTTGTGTTCGACGAGTTCACCAGCGTTGTAGACCGCACCGTCGCCAAGGTCTGCTCGGCGGCGATCGCCAAAGGCGTCCGGCGGGGAAAGATCGCCCGGCGGTTCGTGGCCGTCACGTGCCACTACGACGTCGCCGAGTGGCTCGAGCCAGACTGGGTGCTCGACATGGCCACCGGCCAGCTGCAGCGGAGGTGTCTTCGGCGACCGCAAATCGAATTGGAGGTCCACCGCTGCCGACTGGCGGCTTGGGACCTGTTTAAGCGTCATCACTATCTGAGCGGGTCGCTCGCCCTGCAGTCGCGGTGCTACCTCGCCACGTGGCGGGGCGAGCCGGTCAGCTTCGCCGCGACGCTGCCGGTGATCGCCCGCAAGGGCCGCCGGCGGTTCACCCGCATCGTCACGCTGCCGGACTACCAGGGCGTGGGCATCGGCATGCGGACGGTCGAGGCGGTGGCCCAGCTGCACCTGGACGAGGGGTTCCGCGTCAGCGTTACCAGCAGCCACCCGGCGTTGGTCAACCACTGCCGCCGCACGCCGCAGTGGCGGACCGCGGCGGTCAAGAAGACCGGGCAGAGCCGCTCCCTCAAGACCGCGTTCACCAAGTACCGCAACTCGGCGGGGCGGGCCGTGGTGTCGTTCGAATACTTGGGCGACGCCGCCGCCACCGGCGATACTCCGACGCAAGACCGCCCTGCCGACTCCGCAGGAAGCCTACCCGCTTAAGCCCCACGCATGACGCCCCCGCTGACCGACGACCAGAAACGCGACGTCTGCACCATTGCCGCCGTGGGCTGCGAACGCCACATCGCGGCACGCTACCTCGGCTGCCGGCCGGCCGAGCTGCAGGCCCAGATCGAGGCCGACGCCCCCTTCGCCCGCGAACTGGAACAGGCCGAGGCACGCGCCGAGCTGACGCACGTCCGCAACGTGCAGCAGGCCGCACAAGACGAAAAGCACTGGCGGGCCAGCGTGTGGTGGCTAGAGCGTCGGGCGCCGCAACGTTACGGGCGCCAAGACCCCGGGGCCGTGTCGCCCGCTCAGGTCCGCAAGTTCGTGGGCGAGCTGGCGGCGATCATCGCCGAAGAGGTGCAGCACCAAGAAGACCGCGACCGCCTGCTGAAGCGGCTGGAAGACCTGGCGGCCGAGCTTGGCGAACCCTCGCCATCGACCGCTTCGGCAGAGCGGCCATCAGCGGCCGATCTGTCGGCAAAGACTTCATCAGCCGCGATCGAGGCCGAGGCGAACGACTTGGGGCAGCCATGATCCTCAACCCAAGCACCAAACCGAGCGTGGCCGAAGGCGCCGCCAGCGCGTTTGCCGGGCCGCTGCTGGCTGCAGTCCGCACAGCCTTCCGCCGCAGCCCGGCCGGCCGCGTGGCGCCCGCCGTCGATCGGGGCGAGGGGCTGCTGGCCTGGAGCCGCCGGCTGCTGCCGGAGCACTTCCGCAAGCCGCCGTCCGCCATGCACGCGTGGCTCGCCGCGGAGCTCGACTTCTGCACGGCGCGGCGGGGGAGCAAGATCAACCTGATCGGCCCGCGTGGCTCGGCAAAGTCTACCATCGCCACGCTGGCCTACGTGCTGCGGTGTGTCGTCGAGCAGGCGGAGCCCTACGTCTGGATCGTCTCCGACACCAAGCACCAAGCCCAGACGCACCTGCAGAACATCGCGGTCGAGCTTACCGACAACGCACACCTGGCGGCCGCGTACCCGCAGGCGGCGGGGCAGGGGCCGCGGTGGCGGGCCAGCCACCTGCAGCTGAACAGCGGCGCCGTGATCGAGGCCTTCGGCGCCGGCCAGCGCGTCCGCGGCAGGCGTCGGCGAGCGGACCGCCCCACGCTGATCGTCTGCGACGACCTGCAGAACGATCGGCAGACGGCCTCTGCATCGCAGCGGCAGGCGGCCGACGACTGGTTCCACGGCACGCTGCTCAAAGCCGGCAAGCGGGGCACCAACATCGTGAACCTGGCGACCGCGCTGCACCGCGACGCCCTGGCGATGCGGCTGCACAGGACGCCCGGCTGGCGTTCACGCCTGTTCAAGGCGGCGCCGGCGATGCCGAGCGACAAGGCCCGCTGGCTGCAGTGGGAGGAGATCTACTGCGACGCCGCACGCACCGACCCGGCCGGCGACGCCCGACGCTTCTACGAGCAGAACCGCGAGGCGATGGACGCCGGCGCCGAAGTCCTGTGGCCCGCCGAGGCCGACCTGTACACCCTCATGCAGATGCGGCTCGAGAGCGGCGCCGCGGCCTTCGACCGCGAGATGCAGGGCTCGCCGATCGACCCGGCCCGGTGCGAATGGCCCGAGAGCTACTTCGGCGATCACGTCTGGTTTGACGATTGGCCGAAGACGCTCACGCTGCGGACGCTGGCGCTCGACCCCAGCAAGGGCGCCGACGCACGGCAGGGCGACTACTCGGCCCTGGTCATGCTCGGCGTCGACCCGGCCGGCGTGCTGTACGTGGACGCCGACCTGGCCCGCCGGCCGACGCCGCAGATGGTCGCCGAGGGCGTGAGCCGCTACCTGCAGTTCCGGCCCGACGTGTTCGGCGTCGAGGCCAACCAGTGGCAGAACCTGCTGGCCACGGAGTTCGCCGCAGAGTTCCGGCGCCGCGGCGTGCTCGGCGCCCCGCTGTGCGAGGTGCACAACTACACCAACAAGCAGGTCCGCATCCGGCGGCTCGGCCCCTACCTGTCGCAGCGTCGGCTCCGCATCCGGCGGGCGAGCCCTTCCGCTCAGCTGCTGCTGGACCAGCTGCGAGACTTCCCGCTGGGCGCCCACGACGACGGGCCCGACGCCCTCGAGATGGCCCTCCGCATGGCGGAAGAGGTCTGGCAGGGGCGGCGCCGCACCGATGGGCTGGGCGATCGGCTGATCGGCTAACGGCGTTTTCTTTCGGCACATTTTTTTCGCCACAGGAGCAATCGATGGCCAGCCAACAAAACCCGCTGCTCGACGGACTGCACAAACGATTGACCGAGGCGTGCGACTCGCTGTGGGACAGCTTTGTCGATCCGCGCGAAGCGTATGCGGGCGACGGCGACGGCTGGTGGGCCCCCGTGGCGATTGGCGTCCCCGGCGCCGCGGCGGCCGCCACCCCGCTCGGCCCCGCTCAGCTGTCAGAGATCCGCGCCGAGTGCCGCCGCCTGGCCCACGGCAACGAGTTCGCCATCAACGGCCACGAGAACCGCATCAGCTACATCGTCGGCCCGGGTCACTCGTATCAGGTCTCGGTCCGCAAGGGCGTCGACGCGCCGGCCAGCCTCGCCATGCAGGCCCAAGAGGTGCTCGAAGAGTTCCTGCACGAGAGCCGCTGGCAGGCCCGGCAGCAAGAGATCGTCCGCCGGACCGACCGGGACGGCGAGGCCTTCCTCCGCTTCTTCACCCTGCCGGGCGGGAAGCTCCGCGTCCGCTTTATCGAGCCCGACCAAGTGGTCACGCCACCGCAGCGCAGCGGCGACCCCGCCGCCACGCACGGCGTCCTGACCGACCCTGACGACGTCGAGCAGGTGCAGGGCTACTACGTCGACGGCCGGCTGATCGACGCGGCCGAGGTGCAGCACCGCAAGGCGAACGTCGACTGCAACGTCAAGCGTGGCCTGCCGCTCTACACGCCGGTGCGGCGGAACTTGAACCGGGCCGACAAACTTCTGCGCAATATGAGCGTAGTGGCGGAGATCCAGTCGGCGATCGCCCTGATCCGCAAGCACCGCAGCGCCACACGCACCGGCGTCGAGCAGTTCGCCTCGCAGGCGTCGGACGGCGTGGCTACGGAACGGCACGGCCGCACGCGTAACATCACCAACTACGGGCCGGGCACCATCCTCGACGCCCCGGCGGGGCTTGAGTACGACTTCCCCGCGACCGGCATCGACGCGGCCAGTTACGTCGCCATCCTGCAGGCGGAGCTGCGTGCCGTGGCCGCCCGGCTGGTGATGCCCGAGTTTATGTTCACCAGCGACGCCTCGAACGGGAACTACGCCTCGACGCTGGTCGCCGAGGGGCCGGCCGTGCGGATGTTCGAGCGGCTGCAGGCCGGCCTGATCGAGGACGACTGCGAGGTCATGTGGCGTGTGCTGGACGCCGCGGCCCACGCTGGCCGTATCGCCAAGGACATCCGCCGCTGCGTCGATGTGCACATCACCGCCCCCAGCCTCAACGTACGCGACCCGCTGGAGGAGACGCGTGTCCACCAGATCGCCTTCGAGCACGGGGTGCTCTCCAAGCAGACGTGGAGCCAACGACTTGGCTTGGACTACGACCAGGAGCAGAAGAACCTGGCGATGCAGGCGGGCACGGGCCGCGGTGTTGGGGAGGCGTGAGTGGCCCAAAACCGGGCGTGGAAAGTTAGTGTACAAATGTTAAGTTAAGGCCATGACGAGCACGCGGGATCAACCCACTCGGCGGGGCGGCAAGGCGGAGCAGGCGACCGAGGTCTTCGCCCAGCTGCTGGCCGCCGCCAGCCAGCGCGGCTTCTTCGGAGCGGTGACGCTCACGCTGAACATCCAGGACGGCCACATCCAGAACATGAAGGCTTCGACCGAGCGTCACGTCCGCTGAACCGTCGCCGGGGGTTCGTCCCCCGCGTGACTTCGCCGATCCGAATCGCCGGACGGCGCGAGCGACAAAGAGCAAACCAACGGTATCGGATCGAGCCCACCGGCATCCCGGTGAGGCGTCGTGACGGGCCCGCCGCCGGACAACGCGTCCGCAGGCGGGCTTTTTTTGCGCTACCGCCAAACAAAGGAGACCGGATGAGCAGCTCGACCACGCGGCCCCGCCCGCAACGCGATCAAACGCCCGCCGCCCAGCTAGAGAGCCTGCAAGAGTACGCCGACTCACGCGACGCAAGGCTGCGGATCGACCGGACGGCGAGTCTGCTGCAGGGCGTCAAGCTGCTGGGCCTGACCAGCCGCAACGGGCGCCGTTACCAGGAGGGCGCCTTGCGGGCGGCCATGCACCTGTACGAGGGCGCCAAGGTCAACGTCAACCACCCGGACGGCGACCCCCACGCCCCGCGCGACTACCGCGACCGCATCGGCGTCATCCGCGGCGTCCGGCTGCTGCCTGGCGACGGCCTCTACGGGGCCCTGCAGTTCAACCCCAAGCACCCGCTCGCGGAGCAGCTGGCGTGGGACGCCGAGCACGCGCCGGAGAACGTTGGTTTCTCGCACAACGTCATCGCCCGGACCAGGCGCGACGCGGCCGGCGTTGTTGTCGAGGCGATCGACCGTGTCCGCAGCGTCGACCTTGTAGCAGACCCCGCGACCACCCGTGGGCTGTTCGAGCAGGCGGACGCTCCACCACACCCGCGTGCCGAGCCGCCACGCCCACGTGCCGAGGAAGCACCGGCCCGCGGGTGGGACCGCTTGACGCTGCACGAACTCGAGCTCCACCGACCCGATCTGCTGCGAGAGCTGGCCGAGCAGCACCAGGCGCAGCTGGTCGAGAAGCAACGCCGGATCGACGAGCTCACCGAGTCCGAGGCCCGGCTGCGACGGGAGCAACGGATTCAGACCCTGCTGCTGGAGCACGAGCTGCCGCTCCCCGGCACGCCCGGCGGCGATGGGCCGGCGACCAGCGAGGTCTTCCTGCAATCGCTGCTGGCGGCGCCCAATGACGAGGCGCTCGAGCAGCTGATCGCGGACCGGGCCGAGGCGATCGCCGGGGCGGCGGCGCCCCGGTCCCGGGTCGTGGCGCGGGAGCAGGCCCTGGGCGACGGCCCGCAGGCGTCGGGCCCCGCGGACACCCCGTCGTTCGTGGCGGCGATCACGACGCGCGGCTGAGCTTCGGCCGCGGCCCCCACGGCTGGGCGCGCAACCTGCGGCCGTGGGCGTGCATTGTTCTGACCTTTAGTTCCTAGGAGCGAGACCAACATGGCGAACGAAATGCGTTGGCGGTACGGCGACACCAACCCGGTGATGCTTCCCGTGGACTCGGCGACGGTGATCGAGATCGGCGACCTGATCTTCTTCGACACGGACGACGCCAAGCCCGCGTCGCTGCAGGTCGACCAGGGGACCGAGGCCATCAATCAAGAGGTCTTCCACGACAAGTTCGCAGGCGTGGCGATGCAGTGCTCGGCAGCGGGCGAAACGGCCGCGATCCGCGTCGCCACCACCGGGGTGTTCGAGTTCGGGTGCCCGGCCGCGACGTACCAGGTGGGCGACATGCTCGGCCCCGCCGAGAACTCGGGCGGCACGGCCCTGGAGGACCAGGTGCTGGACAAGGTGCTCTCGCCCAGCTCCGCGGTTGGGCGGTGCGCGAAGCAGGTGAACCCGGCCGGCACGCGGGTGCACGTGGACGTCGTGAGCTCGCTGCTCAAGGGCGGCGCCCAGGCCGTCGCGTAGCCGCCGGCGGGGTAGGGATGACGCCCCGAGGGGCGTAGGCGAATCACACCGATCTTTCACGGAGAACCAAAAGTGGCGCTACTCAACTACCGCGAACTCAGGCGGCGATACGACCTCGACGGCGCGCAGAAGACCGTCGAGCACCTCTCCGAGGCGTTGGACACGAAAGACCTCCGCCCGGAGGACTTCAGCATCCGCGACCTGGCCGAGGCGCTCATGCCCGACGGGCGGGAGTGGGTCCGGTCGCTCGACCCCCGGCAGGGCGGCGCCGGGCCGCTGCTGGAGGCCGACGGGGTCGACGCCTCTGCCTTCCAGAACGTGGCGAGCCAGGTCGTGCACGCCAAGATCGTCGAGGCCTACACGCAAGAGGCCTTCGTCGTGTCGAAGCTGGTCGAGACGGTCCCCACGCGCCTGGACGGCGAGAAGATCCCCGGCGCCGGCCGCATCGCCGACACGCTGGACGAGGTAGGCCCCGGCATGCCGTTCCCGAACCTCGGGTTCGGCGAGGACTACATCGAGACGCCGGGGACGACCAAGCGGGGCTTTATTGTCCCGGTGACCAAGGAGGCCATCTTCTTCGACCGCACCAACCTGATCCTCAGCCGCGCGGCGGAGGTGGGCGAGGTGCTCGGCCTGAACAAGGAGAAGCGGCTGCTCGACCTGCTGATCGGCGTGACCAACAACTACGTGCACAACGGCGTAGCGTACGACACCTACCAGTCGTCGGCGCCGTGGGTGAATGTCCTGTCGGGCAACGAGCTCGTCGACTGGACCAGCGTCGACGCCGCGGAGCAGCTGCTGGCCGACATCCTCGACCCGTCGACCGGCGAGCCCGTCCTGCTGCGGGGCACCAACGTGCTGGTGATGCCCGCGTACAGGCACGCCGCGCACCGGGTCTTCAACGCCGCGGAGATCACGTACGCCGCGTCGGGGGCCGCGACCACCACGGTCGCCGCGAACCCGCTGGGCAACTACCGCGTCGACGAGAGCCGGCTGGCCTACCGCCGGGTGGTGGCGTCCGGCCAGAGCGCGGCCGACGCGAAGAAGTGGTGGTTCTTGGGCGACTTCCGCCGCGCGTTCGCCTACATGGAAAACTGGCCCATCACGGTCACCCAGGCGCCGCTGGGCAGCGAGGCGGACTTCACCAACGACATCGTCCTCCGCTTCAAGGCCAGCGAACGGGGCGCGGCGGCGGTGATCAACCCGCGCTACGTGGTGAAGTGCACCGGCTAGGCCAAGCCGGGAGACGCTGTTTTTCCTGCGCCCGTCGCCGGCCGGCCTCATGCGGCCGGCGGCGGTTCCCACGACCGCCCCGCGGAAGGAGCACACCATGGCAAGCGGAGACACGCTGGCCGTCTTCGACGCGCTCGCGTCCAGGCCGCCGTCCACCGGCTACCCACAGATCGACCTGCGGAACAACCACCCGGTGCTCGATTTTGACGACACGGCGGATGAGCAAACCGACTTCCTGGCCCTGCTCCCCTCGGGCTACGCCGGCGGCGGACTGCAGGTCCGCCTGCGCTGGGCCGCCACGGCCGCCACGGCGGGCGGCGTCTTGTGGCGCGCGTCGGTCGAGCGGCATGCCGTCGGCTTTGATCTCGACGCCGACGGCTTTGGAGCAGCCTCGAGCGTGACCGTGACAGCACCCGCTTCGTCGGGGCAGGTCGCAGAGGGCTTGGTCGCGGTTGCTTCAGCCGCCGCCGGCTCGCCGACGGCCGGCGAGTCGATTCGGATCAGGATTGCCCGCGCAGCGACCGACGCCGCCGACACGATGACGGGCGACGCCGAGCTGCACTCCGTAGAGATCCGCGAGGAGTAGCCGTGGCGATTCACCTGAGCGGCAGCAACTTCGTCCGCGCGCCATCGACCAGCGTAGCGTCGGGCGCTACCGCGTTTACCACCGCGATGTGGGTGAACTTCCGCACGATCGACTCGACCGACGACGGCATCATGCTGCTGGGCGCCGACGATTCGGGCTCGCGGCAGATCATGCTGTGGCGGGACGCGGTCGGACAGTTCGACTCGACGCCCCACTGCCTGTCTGCGCTCGTCGGGCGGGGCGGGACGCAGGCCTACAGCGTGTTGTCCGGCAGCGCTAACACCCTGGCCCCAGCGCGTGCCGAGCAGTGGATCCACATCGCGTGCACGTGGCAGGCGAACTTCGGTTTCCGGCTCTTCATCGATGGCGTGCCGGACGCCAAGCAGGGGGTGTATTCGACGCAGTCCAGCTACATCCCAACGGGCAGCGTGCCGTACGAGCTTGGGTTTTCGGGCGCCACGCGTGAACCCGACTTGTGGATGGCGGAGCACGCGCTCTGGCCAAACACCGTCTTGTCGGACAGCGAGATCGGGGGCCTCGCGCACGGGATCTCGCCGCTCGCCCTGATAAACCGAGTCGCGAACCTGGCGGCCTACCAGGACTTGATCGCCGGGCCGAACCGTCCGGGCATTGGGCCGGCGTTCGCCGAGGTGGGCTCGCCGGCGAAGGCGGCCCACCCGCGGTTGCTTTCCCCGGCGGGGGCCTGCTCGCCGCGGCCCGCAGCCGCCGCCCTGTTCTTGAAGTTGGCTTCCGCTCAGCAGGCGGCCGCGGGGGCCGCTGCCGCGGGGGCGTTCACCGCCGGCGCCCAGGCCGGGCTTTCCTTCCCCACAGCCGAGGCGAACCCGTAATGCCCAATGCGCAAGACACCCCCGGCGCCGTGTTCAAGAACGGCGCCGCTATCCTGCTCGCCCGCGTTGTCGGAGCCGACGGGCAGGCCATTACCGCGAGCGACCTGTCGTCCATCCGGTACTCCGTGCTGGAGCTCGACGAATGCCGACCGAACACGTCGGTTGTCGTGCCCGGGCCCGACGGCGTGGCCATCGCGGCCGCCCCAACCGTCTTCGACACCCGCCAGACCGACGCGCTGTGGACCGTTGATGCTGCCGGCTACAACTTCCGGCACGAGCTGGACGTGGCCACGAACGACGCCTTCCCGAAGGCCGGTGTAGCCTACCAGGTACGCTACGAGATGACGCCCGTGAGCGGGCAAAAGGTTGTGTTCCGATTCCACCTGAGGGCTGTCTGATGACTCCAGAAGAACGGTTGCAGATCACGGCAATCCGCGGGCAGGCGTTGACGCAGATCGAAGAGGTGCTCGCGGCCCCCAAGCCAACCTACACCCTCGACGGGCAGAGCGTACGTTGGCAGGAGTACGTCGAGTCGCTGCGGCGGTCGGTGGACTGGTGCGACCAGAAACTGGCCGATGACCAGCCGTTTGAGGTCCAGTCGCACGGGGGTTCGTCATGGCGTTGAGTTGGTCGCCCACCGGAGACTTCACCGCCGCCCAGGACGGGGGCGAGCCGGTCACGCTGTACCGACGCGGCTCCGCCGCCACGGTGCCGATTGGCAAGGCGGTGCGTTCTCGGCAGCGGGTCGCTGAGCACACGCCGTCCGGCGGGCGTGTCTCCGCCGCCGACGCCGCCTGGGAGTTCGAGCTGCCGGACTCCGAGGCCGCGCCCGGCTTGGGAGACCGCATCATCGAAGCGAGCGGTCAGTGCTGGACGGTGCTTACGGTTGAGCCGCAGCGGGCCGCTTCACGCGTCCGGTGCCAAACGCGGAACCTGACGATCTGCCACCGGCTGGAGGACCGGGTGTCCGTGCAGTCGGCGGAGTGGGAAGACACGGGGTCCGGCCCGCAGATCGTTGCGTGGAAGACAACCCAGGTTGGCGTGCCGGCACGCGTCCAGCACGAGTCGACCGTAGTTGACCGCTCGGGTAGTCAGCCCACCTCGACCGCGACGCACAAGATTTTCGTTCTCGAGGGGGGACCGTTCGACCACAACCACCGGCTGGTGGGCAGCGACGGGCGTGTTTTTGCGATTGATCGCTACGCGGGGGCGGCACAGATCGACGGTGTAGCGACGATCGACGTAACCGAAGAAGGGGGTGTCTAGGCCCCGCGGCCCCTCATTGCCGCGTGCGTGCCCGCTCGTAGAGCAGGTCGATCAGCTCGGTAAGGAGCCCGGCCTGGGGCGTTTCGAGCACAACCTGAGCCCGCCGCAAGGTCGCGCGGGTGGTGTTGATTTCGGCGGCGGCGGCGACCACACCCTGTGCCGTCAACGCCCCGCCAACCCCGAAGCGGCTGCTGAGTTGTGCGAAGTCAGGCCCAGACCACCCCGCGAAGAGGTCGGGATGCTCCTGCTTCACGAGTTCAACCACCGGATTCGTCGCGGCGTCAAAAGCCTCGGGGCTGAGGCCGTCGGGCGTTTTGAAGAGTTCGTCGGCGGGCACGCCGAACCCGTCAGCAAGCCGATGCAGCGTGCGGGCCTGCGGCGTTTGGTTGCCGCGTACCACGCCTCGGATGGTCCGGCTGTCCAAGCCGGTGCAGGACACGACCTCCTCATAAGTCATGCCACGCATCGCCATGAGGCGACGGACATTATGGGCGACAATGCTACCCGACGGCGCGGTTTGCTCAGCCGCCTTCGGGCGACCAGCCGGGCCGGTTCTATCGTCGGCGGGACTCGCGGTAGGTTCTTCCACGTATCTGCCGCGCAAGAGTGGGGGCGTTGCTTCGTTAGGCCGGTGAACACCCCACATTGTAGCCAAGCCGGCAACGCCCGACTCGCCGAACGCCGTGGCACGCGAGGGCGGCGGTCCAGCCGTGCCACCCCGAGGCCAAGCTCACAGGGTAGCCATGACTGCCGCACAGGAGTCACCGGACCATCGCTGCGGGCGGGTGTGCCCATCGGCATCCGACCGGCGCCGGCGGGCTTTGTTCGAAGCGTTCAGCCCATGCGGCCCGTTTTGCTGCCGCTACGCCGAGACCCACGGCCGGCGGCGGCGGTTTTGGGCGGCTCCAAGAGCCGGTCCGATGTGTGCCTCGCCGGGCGTGCTTCGGGGAAGAACAGGTCACGCACGCCGTGGAGCAGGCCCATCGATCGGGGAGATCCGCCCGCGTACTTGGTGACCAGCGGCGCGATCAGCCACCGCCCTTCGGGCCACCGGACATCCATCACCTTCGCGCAGTCTTCCAGCAGCTGGTAGACCCTGGCCCTGGTGACCCCTATCGCTTCGGCCTGCTGCTTGACAGAAGGCGCCTCGGCGTCGAGCCGCAGCCGATCGGTCGCGAGGTCTGCAACCTGATCGCCCAGGTCGATCCGCACCTGTTGCACCATTGGTTGCACGAGTTTGTCGTGCAGCACGTCCGCCTCGGGCACCGCGTTGCTCCAAACTACCTCTGTGAGCCATCGCGTCAGCCGAGGGATGAATCGCGGCGCCAGCTGCAGGTCGAGATTCTCATGCAGGGCCGCTGTAGAGATCGCTTCGTGCGTGGTGCAGAACACCTCGAGGATCGCCTGCACACGCTTTTCGCCGTGTGTGCGGAGCCCACGCATCTCGGCGAGGGTCAGGTTCGTGTACGCCGACAGCGGCGTGTGCCAGATTACCGTCGGGAGTGATCGCAGGGTGGGCGCCAACCTGCCGAGGCTCTGCTCCGCCAGGTCGCTCCGCCGGATGGTCTCTTGCCAGCCGGCCCACAGGGCCTCGGACACCGCCGACGCGACAAATCCTGTGGGCGAACTCGCCTGCTCGTTCAGCTCTGCCCGGAGGCGTGGCGTGTCGCCCTCGGCCAGCCCGAAGGGCGCCTCTTGGAAGCTGACTTTCGCCACACGCCGCATCAGGTCGAAGAAGCCCAAGATCTTCTTCTGGCCGACGCCCGGCGTCGCCATCAACTCTTCGAGTGGCTGGGAGAGCAGCTCGGTTAGGCTGCGGTCAAGGAAGGCGATCGGCAGACGGCGATCTGTGGGCAAGACCCAGAAGGAGAGGTCTTTGTCCAGCCGGCCGTCTTTGGGCAAGTCGAGCAGCGTGCGCCGCAGCCGCTCGTAGGTGCCTACCAGGCGATACTGGTCGTTTAACGCGGCTTTCCTAGCCATGTTCGCAGCTCCAGTTTCCCGGATGTCCTCGGGGCCCCGTCGTGGGACCGCCTGCCGCCCGCCGCTTCTACGCACTTCGTGCAGCCGTTGCCCAACGGCCGGCGCGGGTTACTCCGCGGTTCCGTCCATCAAGGTTGGCGGCGAGCTCCACTCTTGGTGATGTAACGGCAGCGCGGCTCGCTATGTGCGACACCGCTTGCTTTCCACAGCAAAACTCAGCGCCAACGACCCGGGCGCCATGGCCTTTGCCACGTCGCACGCCACGCTACCGTCTCGCAACGCTACGCCGCACGCAGCCGATGGTGTATCACGGCACCACCGGGTCCGGTGAACCCCACAGGATGGGGCAGCCCGTACTAAAAAACGCGTGGCTACGCCGTGTGCAACAGTCATGGAAGTGACTCTGAAGAAGCCGCAGTATTCTTCGGCTGTGGTGTTTAAGTGTCAAGGGAATTCCATTGGCGATGGCCCGTGACGCAATGCCCACGTCGTTCACTGAATGCGCCCGACGATGTCGACTCAAAGGACCCCAGGGCCGTTCACAACCGTCTCATGTGTTTGCAGGGAACTCTCTTTGAAGGGGCTCCTACAGGAACTAGGCCCGGTGTTGTGCGTAGCGTGATTTCACTGCTCTCGGATCAGCCGCAAAACCGGTATCTTGGCAGCTCCGCTCGTGGCGGTTTGTTCCCTGTGCCGATGCCGGCCGTTCGCTTGCCGGCTTAACCATGCGTATTGTCGAAGCCAAGCCGACCGGCGAGCGGCGCCCTGCGGCGAACGCCGGGGCGTGCGTCGGTGTGCTGGGGGCGGGCAGCTCGGGCTTGGCGGTCGCCCGGCGTTTGCAGGCGGCGGGCATCTCGTTCGAGTGCCTGGAGCGGCAAGATCAGCTCGGCGGCAACTGGTGCTACGGCACGCCAGCCAGCAGTGTGTATCGTTCGACGCACCTCATTTCTTCCAAACGGCTGACGGAGTACCCCGATTTCCCGATGCCGGATTCGTACCCGGACTATCCCGGGCACCGGCAGGTGTGGGAGTACCTGCGTAGCTACGCCGATCACCACGACCTAGATCGCCACATTCG
>JBCCQL010000030.1:0-15279 GCA_039024355.1 Planctomycetota bacterium | reverse complement strand
GCGATCTTCGCGAAGCGGATCACCAGCCGCAGTTCGTGCAGCGTGCGGGCCAGCTCGTACAGCAGGCCGCGGCGGTCGTTAGCAAAGACCTCGACAATGAGCCACTGGTCCGACAGGCCGGCGTCGATGCGGACCTCGCTGGGCGTGCTGGTCAGCGCGTCTTCGGCGGCCCGCTGGTCGGCGCCCCATACACGGGGGAAGCGGGGCGGCGCCGGGTCGTCGATGGCGGCCAGCATCGTTAGGCACAGCTCGGCGACACGCTGCGGGTCGGCCTCGGGCGCCTGCTTGCCCTCACCCGCGGAGGGTCCGTGCCCAGCCTGGCCCGCGGCCGACGGGTCGGCGGCGACGTAGCGTAGCATCAGCCGGTCGCCGGGCAGCGCGGTGGTTTCTGCCGCCACGATCTGCAGGCCCGCCGCGCTAAGGGCGCCGGCCATGCTGGAGAAGATGCCGCGGCCGATGCCGTCGCTGACGCCGGCGATGAGCTCCAGCGTGCCGGACTCGGGGCGCCAAGCCCCCCACGCGTCGGCGGCGCCGCCCCGCAGGGCCAGCAGCCGCTGCACGGCGTCCAGCACCTCGCCCGGCGGCCGCGACGTAACGAAGCTCTCCGGCAGCTCGTGAAACAGCAGCTTGGTCTGCGTGTCGTCCCGCTGGCGGGCGGGCAGCAGCGACCAGACGGCGGTCCGCACCGCGTTGCGGCGGTCGCGCACCTGCAGCCGGGCGTCGGGGCCCAGGGCTTCGGCCGCCTTCGCGTACAGGTCCGACAAGACGCTCACCTTCCACGCGTTTAGCACTCCGGGGCCAACAGCGGCCAGGTCCGCGCAGGTGAGCACGAAGAGCATCTGCAGCGTCTCGAGCGAGCCGACCTGCTGGGCGAAGTCCGCCACCAGCTCGGCGTCGCCCATGTCGCGGCGGAACGCCAGGTGCGACATCCACAGGTGCCGCCGGATCAAGAACTCCAGCTGGCGGACCTCCGGCTCCGCCAGGCCTAGCCGCCGTCCATTGGACCGGGCGATCGCCTCGCCCAGGACGCTGTGGTCCTGCTCGTGGCCCTTGCCCAAATCGTGCATCAGCAGGGCCAGGTGCAGCTGCCGCTTGCCACGCAGGCCGCCGTAGACCTGGCCCAGCAGGTCGTCGCGGTCGGCGAAGCGGGTGGCCTCTTCCACCGCGCGGATGCAGTGCTCGTCGACGGTGAACTTGTGGTACTGGTTGAACTGCAGCAGGCAGCGGGCGTGGGTGAACTCGGGGATCACCTTCTCGAGGACGCCCAGGTCGTGCAGCCGGCGGAGCAGCCCGCCCAGCTGCGCGGGGTTCTGCAGGATGTCGAGGAAGCGCTCGCTGACGGCCGGCGCCGGCGCGGCGGAGTAGTTGGGCGCCGAGCGGTAGACCAGGTACCAGGTGTCTTGGCTGATGCGGCGGTCGCTCAGCCGGGCGAGGTCCACCAGCCGCAGCGCCTCGTCCAGCCGGCGGGTCAGCTTGCCGCGGCCGATGGGCGTGGCGGTGATCTCGCGGCCGTCCAGGCGGTAGTCCTTCTCGATGCTCCGCCCCAGCACGGCGCCCAGCACGGTGGTGACCGCCCGCGGCGGCGACGAGAGCTCCGACACCCGCGCGGCGAGGAACCACACGTGGCCGGCGTGGCGGAAGTAGTCCCGCATGAACTGCTCGACGGGGCGGATGCCGTCGCCGCCGCGGTAGCCCAGCTTCTCGGCCAGGCGGACCTGCTCGCCGCGGTGCAGCGTGTCGTGGCACTCACCGGCGTGGAAGTGCGTGTCGTTCCGCACCCGCAGCAAGAACTCGCGCGAGGAGGTAAGCCGGCGGTGGTCGAACCGCGACAGCACGCCTTTGCGTCGCAGCCGGTCGAGGTCGCTCACGCCGGCGTGCACAAACCACAGCCAGCGGAGCAGGTGCAAGTCGCGCAGGCCGCCGCGCGAGCGTTTGATGTTGGGCTCCAGCAGGTAGACCGTCTCGCCGTACTTCTCGCGCTCGGCCCGCCGGGCCTCGATGAAGGCGGCCGACGCGGCCCGCGGGCGCTTCTGCACGGCTTTGAGGAACGCCTCGGCGTAGTCTTCGTACAGCTCCTGCCCGCCGGCGACGGGGCGGGACTCGATCAGCGAGGTGCAGATCACCGGGTCGGCCTTGGCGAGCGTCACCGCCTCGCCGACGGTCCGCAGGCTCTGGCCCAGCTGCAGGCCCGCGTCGAAGATGTCTTGCGTCAGCCGGCGGGCGAGCGTCTCGGCGTCGGCCCGGGCGGCCGGGTCGTGCAGGATCATCAGGTCGACGTCCGAGCGCGGCGCCATCTGCCGCCGGCCGTACCCGCCGTGGGCCACAAGCACGCACCGGCTGCGTAGCCGCTCGCCCCGCCCGCCCGGCAGGTCCGCCAGCGCCGACTCGAAGAGCCGCTGCACGGCCGCGTCCGCCGCCGCGCTGATCCGGCCGCACACCTGCGAACCGGCCAGCCCGCGGTCGTGCTGCTCCCGCACGGCGGCGTGGGCGTCGGCCAGCCGCTGGCGGATGTCGATCAGCTCCGGCCGGAGACGCGGCGGCGATGGGGTGACGCCGGGCATGGGCGGGCCGCGGGCCGTTCGGGCTTCGCGAGGAGGGTGGCGACCCGGGGCGGCCGCTCCAGAAAAGCGTCGCCGCGCGGCCCGGGCCGTGGGTCAGACCGCCTCGCTGCCGGTCTCGCCCGTGCGGATGCGGACCGCCTCGGCCAGCTCAGAAACAAAGATCTTGCCGTCGCCGATCTGCCCGGTCTGGGCGGACTGGATCACGGTGTCGACGGCCGTCTGCAGCCGGTCGTCACTGACCACAACCTCGATCTTGACCTTCGGCACAAAATCGACGGCGTACTCCGTGCCGCGGTACATCTCGGTGTGGCCCTTCTGGCGGCCGAAGCCCCGCACCTCGGTGATGGTCATCCCGGCGATGCCCTGCTCGCTGAGGGCGTTCTTCACGTCCTCCAGCTTGTAGTGCCGGACAATCGCTTCGACCTTCTTCATCTGCTGGTGCTCCAGGGGGCGGCTGGGCCGCGGCGGGTAGGGCCGCGTGGGTACGCAAAATCCTAGCACAACCGTGCCCACGGGGGCGAGCCGCCCCCGCCACGCAGCACGGGGCGCCGGGCCGGGCGGCCGCGTAGGGCCAACGCACAAAACCGAAAGGCGAGGCAGGCGATCGACGCTTCACCGCCGATTTCGCAGACATCGCCGCAAACGAGTGAGGTTTTGTTCGGACGCTCTTGGCGCGATCACACCGGCGCCTGCTTGCTCCACGGCACGTCGGCCACGCCGGCCGCGTGGTTCGCGGCGCGGGCCAGCACAAACAGCAGGTCCGCAAGGCGGTTGACGTACTGGACGGGCGTCTCGCGTACCGCCTCGTGGTGGCCGAGGGCGACGATCAGCCGCTCCGCCCGCCGGCAGACGCAGCGGGCCACGTGCAGGTGGGCGGCCGCCGCCCCGCCGCCGGGCAGGATGAACTGCCGCAGCGGCTCGAGCCGGCTGTCGAACTCGTCGATCGCCTGCTCGAGGCTCGCCACGTGGCGGTCGGTCAGCAGGTCGGTCCCTTGCTCCTCCGGGCTGGGCGCGGCGAGCTCGGCGCCCAGGTCGAAGAGCTGGTGCTGCACGCGGGACAGCAGCGGGTCGATCCCGCCCGGGTCGCCGCCGGCGGCGAGCTCGGTCCGCACGACGCCCAGCACGGCGTTCAACTCGTCGACGGTGCCGTAGGCCTCGATGCGGTCGTGATCCTTCGAGACGCGCTGCCCGCCGAACAGCGCGGTCTCGCCCTGGTCGCCGGTGCGGGTGTAGATCTTCATGCGGGTTTAGCCGGCGGGTTGGGGCGGGTTGGGGAACCGCACCATCGTAGGGAAAAACCGCCGGGCCGAGCAGTGCCGCCGCGAGCAAAGCAGCAGGCCGCCGCCGCGAACCGCCCGAGCCCGCCGCCACGCCCGTCACGCCCCGCAATCTTGTTGCAATCGCAATTGCTCCGCCAGAGAATGGCCCCCGCGGCGGGCGTCACACGCCTTGCGGCGCCCGCCCCGCCGCGTAGCTTTTCCGGCCGGCTTCTGTGCTGAACGCCGGCGTGCCGCCTACCGGCCCGCGCCGCCCGGCGCGGGCTACGGCAATCGATCGCCCGCTCACCAACAACCGCCACCCACCGGCCACAAGGACACCGCATGCGAGCCCTTCCGAAACACCTGCAAGCCGCCGCCCCCTCCGGGCAGCCCGCCGCCACCCGCGCACGCCGCGGCCTGACGTTCCTCATGCTCGTCGCAACGCTGGCCGTCGCGCTGGGCACGCCGCTGCGTGCTTCGGCCGACGAGGAAGCCTCCGCGCCGGCTGCGGACAAAGCCGCCAAGAAGCAGCGCGAGACCTTCACCGCCCGTCGGCAGGCCCTGGAGGTGCAGGTCGAGGTCGACGGCAGGTTCGTCTCCGGCAGCATGGCGCCCGTGGCGCTGCGGCCCGAGGCGTGGTCCAGGTTCAAGATCGAGCGGATCGTCCCCCACGGCGCCAAGGTGCGGGCGGGCGACGTGCTGGTGGAGTTCGAGGCCAAGGAGCTCAACCGCGAGATCGCCGATCTCGAGATCTCGCAGCGGCTGGCCGAGCTCTCGCTCCGCCGGGCCGAGGAAGAGCTGCCGCGGATCGAGCGGTCGCTCGAGATGGCGGTCGCCCAGGCCGAGAAGGCCCTGGACCGCACCAGCGACGACTACCAGCGGTACCAAGACCTGGACCGCGACCGGCAGATCGAGCAGCTGAAGATGAACCTCAAGGCGTCCAAGCAGCGGCTCAGCTACGCCAAGGACGAGCTCGACCAGCTGGAGAAGATGTACAAGGCGGACGACCTGACCGAGGAGACCGAGGAGATCATCCTCACCCGTCAGCGGCAGGACTACGAGATGGCGAAGTTCCGCTACGAGCGGGCCAAGTTCCGCTACGAAGAAGAGCTGAGCATCGACCTGCCCCGCCAGGACGAGGACCGGCGGGACGCGCTGGACAAGGTGCAGATGTCGCTGGAGCGGGCCAAGCTCGCCCGGCAGATCGACCTGAACAAGGCCCGCTACGAGCTAGAGCAGAAGAAGGTCAGCCGAGACAAGTCGCTGGAGCGGCACGCCAAGCTGGTGCAGGACCGCGGGCTGCTGCAGATCAAGGCGCCGGCCGACGGCGTCGTGTACTACGGCCAGTGCGTCGACGGCGTGTGGAAGGACATGGGGTCGATGATCGGCAAGCTCCGCAAGCACAGCACGGTCTCCGCCGGCACGGTGATGATGACCATTGTCGATCCGCGGCCGGCGTACCTGGTGGCGACGGTCGGCGAGGCGGACCGCCCGTCGGTCGAGGCCGGCCAGCCCGCCACGGTGCGGCCCACGGGCGACAGCGGCCGGGCGCTCACCGGCAGCGTGGCGGAGGTCTCGCTGGCGCCGGTGGCGGCGGGCAAGTTCCGCCTGCGCGTCGACCTCTCCGACGCCGAAACGCCCGCCTGGCTGGTGCCCGGCATGACCGGCAAGATCAAAATCACCACCTACAGCAAGCCCGACGCCCTGGTGGTCAGCAAGAAGGCCATCCGCACCGACCCGAGCGACCCCGCCCGGAGTTACGTGTGGGAGATCGAAGAAGAGGACGGCCAGATCGAGGTCGAGCGGGAGTGGGTCACCGTCGGCAAAGGCATGGGCGACTTGGTCGAGATCCTTGACGGCCTCGACGAGGGCGAAGTCGTGTCGCTGGAAGAGGACGAGGTAGCAACCCCCGACGACGACGAGGAGGACGACGAGGAGGAGGACGACGACGAGGAAGATGAGGACGGGGAAGAAGCCGACGAAGAAGAGGCCGACGAGGGCGAAGCCTGAGCCCGCCCCGCGCCCCCAAACCCTCGTCCCTCGCCCCCCGCCCCACTCGCCCACCGGCCCGACCCGCGGCAACGACAAACGGATTTTCTAGGAGACCCGATGTACGATCGATACCGGCGTTGCTTGTTGCCCGCGGCCGGCGTTGCGGCCGTGTGGATGGCGATCTTTGGCGGCGTGGCCCCGCTGCCGCTGGCCCTAGCCGAGGAGGACCCCGGCGCGGGTCCGGCGCCTGCAGAGCCGGCCGCTGAAGAACCAACTGCCGAAGAGCCAACCGTCGAAGAGCCAACCGTCGACGGGCCGCCCGCTATCTCGCCGCTCGCCACCCAAGGCCCCAAGCCGGAGCCCATCACGCCGCCGTCGCCGGCGGCGTTGCAGTCGGCCCTCGACCGGGGCGTCGACTTCTTGCTCGAAGACCAGCGGCCCGACGGCCGGTGGGGCAGCGCCGAGCGGACCAAGGGGCTGAACATCTACGCGTCGATCCCTGGCTCGCACCACGGCTTCCGCCTGGCCGTTACCGGCCTGGCGGTGGCGGCCCTGTGCGACGTCGAGCCCACGCTCACCGGCGAGCGGGCGGAGCAGGCCGCCGCGGCCATCGACCGCGGCGGGCGTTGGATGCTGGAGAACCACGCTATCGTCCGCCGAGCGGACCCCACCGCCATCTACAACACGTGGGGCCACGCCTACGGGATCCAGGGCTTCGTCCGCCTGCACAACCGGGCCAAGGCCGCCGGCGACGCCGAGCTGGCCGAGCGGTACAAGCGGGCCGTCGTGGTGCAGGTGGCCAAGCTGGAGCAGTACACGTTCGTCAACGGCGGCTGGGGCTACTACGACTTCGACAACCACACGGCCGTGCCCGGCGGCAGCCCCAACAGCTTCACCACCGCCACGGGCCTGGTCGCCCTGCACGAGGCCAAGCAGATAGGCGTCGACACGTACCCGTCGCGGCTGACGCGCCGCGCGCTGGAGTCGATCGAGCGGCAGCGCAACCCGGACTTCACGTTCGCCTACGGCGAGTACCTGCGGATGGCGCCGCGGTACGGCATCAACCGCCCCGCCGGCAGCCTGGGCCGCAGCCAGGCGTGCAACCTGGCGCTGCGGCTGTACGGCGACGAGCGCGTGACCGACGGCGTGCTGCGCGCCTGGCTCAACCGGCTGTACGCCCGCAACGGCTGGCTGGACGTCGGCCGCAAGCGGCCCATCCCGCACGAGAGCCACTTCGGCGTGGCCGGCTACTTCTACTACTACGGCCACTTCTACGCGGCCATGTGCATCGAGCAGCTGCCGCGTGACGAGCGGCCCTACTTCCAGGACCACCTGGCGCACCTGCTGATCCCGCTGCAAGAGAAGGACGGCTGCTGGTGGGACTACCCGTTCTACAACTACCACCAGCAGTACGGCACGGCGATGGCGCTGTTCACGCTCCGCCGGTGCCAACACGCGTGGCCCGCCACGCCCGAGCCCGCGGCGCCCGAGCCCCCTGTAGACGCGACCGCCGACCACGGGGCCGGCGCAGCAGTGGCAACGCTGGCGATGCAACGGTGAGCGGCCCGGCGATGAGCGGGGTCGAAGGAGGCACCCATGGCCATGCCAGACGCCAACCCGTACCGCTCACCGCAGACGGCCGCGGCGGAGGACCCAGCCGACGGCGCCACGCCTGAGCGAGACGCACGGCGCGACCGACGGGAAAACAGGCCGCCGCGGTGGCTCGTGCTAGCGCCGCTGGGCGCGGTCCCGTTCGCCGTGGCCGTCGCGGGCATAAGCGGGCTGTTTTTGTTGGTGGCAATCGGCCGTTCAACACGAAGACTGCCGCTGCCAAGCTCGATACGTTGGTCCGAAGTGGCCGAAGCCTGCGGCGCTTTCCTAGCCGTGGGCGCCATTGCCGCGCTGGTGTTCGGCGTTCCCGTCGTGCTTTGGCTGCGCCGGCGTGGCCGCCTGCGTCCGGCGGTGGCGTTGTTGTGGGGCGTCCTGGCGGCGGTTGCGGTAGTTATCGCGGTTTTGGGCGTTGGTTGGTCGTTTCAATTGGACCCGGCCAACCCCACAAGGCTGGACCGCGTTTCTGAGGCCATCGGCGTTACGCTGCTCTACGGCGCCCCGCTCGCCGCCGGGGCGGCGGCCTACAGTGGGTTGCTGGCGGTGGTGCTGGGCCGCTGGAGCAGCGGGTTGGCGAAGGCAAACCCGCCGCCCACGACGCACGCGGCCGAGCCGCCGCCACCCGCCGAGGCGCCGCCGGCATGAGCGACGCCAACCCGTACCAATCGCCAAACGCCGCCGCGGCCGACTCCGGCGTGAGCCCAATCGCCACGCCGCTGCTGCCCCGCGGCCGGCTGCTGCTAGGCCTGCTGCTGGCGCCCGCCGTGACGGCCGTCGCATTCGTCCTGCTGCAGCCGGCCGCCTGGGTGGCAGGCCGAGCGATCGACTACCTGCTAAGCCCGTACGGGGCGTACTTCGGCGGATTTATCTGGGACTATGACGCTCACGCCATTCGAAGCAAGCTCTTCTTTGGTGGCTTCAACGCGCTGATCGCCGGCGTGCCGCTTGTTCTGTACGGCCGGCGCCGGCGGCGGGTGACGCCCAAGCGGGTCCTGTGCGTTGGCGGCCTGATCGCGGCGTTCTGGTGGCTCGGCCTGTCGGCACCGCTTCACTATGCGTTGGCGTTGTCCAAAATGCCGGATATCGGCGGATCCGGGGGCGATCCCGTGCTGAGCCAGCCCTGGCTCATGCACATGATCATCAAAGTGTTGGTCGACTCGCTCTTCGTCGCCGGGCTGCCGCTGTTCTGCGGGGCCGCGGCGTACGCCTGGTGGGTCCGGCGGCTCCAGCGGGCGGCGGACAGGGGCGCCGCGGCCGCCACCCCACCGGTGGGCTAGCCACGCCGCCAAGGCCCTCGGCCGAAGCGCTGGCGGCCAAACGGCGAACCACTACCGCCCGGCGGGTGTCGGGGTATGCTGCCCTGCGGCCCCGGCGCCTTCTGTCCGACCTCCGGGCCGCCCGGCAGCCGGGCCGCCATGCGGGCCGCGCACCGCGTTGACGCCGCTCCGTCAAACCGCGCGCAAGCGGCCCCACGCCATGCCCGACGCCAACCCCTACCGCACGCCTGACTCGCTCGCGTCCGCTGCGCCGCCCACGGATTGGTGGAGCCGGCCCGCGGGCGGGCGGGAGGTGCTGGCCGTGGCCGTGCCGCTGGTGGTGTCGAGCCTGTCGTGGACGGTCATGACGTTTGTCGACCGGATGATGCTGTTCCGCGACAGCACCGACTCGATGACCGCCGCGTTCCAGGCGGGCACGCTGTGGTTCACGGTGCTTTGCTTCCCGCTGGGCGTCTGCACCTACGCCAGCACGTTCGTCTCGCAGTACCACGGCGCCGGGCAGCCGCGGCAGATAGGCCCCGTCACGTGGCAGGCGGTCTGGCTGGCGCTGGCGTTCACGCCGCTGGGCCTGCTGGGCATCCCGCTGGCCGAGCCGCTGTTCGCCTTCCTGGACCACCCGCCGGGCGTGCAGGCACGCGAGGTCGAGTACTTCCGCGTCCTCTGCTGGGGCATCCCCGGCATGCTGATCTCGGTGGCCCTGTCCGGCTTCTACAGCGGCCGCGGCAGGACGGGCGTCGTGATGGTGGTCGACGCCCTTTTCGCCCTGCTGAACGTGGTGCTGGACTACCTGTGGATCTTCGGCGCCGCCGTTCCTTGGCTGGGGCTCTCGATCCCCGCCGGCGGCGTCGAGGGCGCCGCGTGGGCCACGGTCGTCTCGCTGTCGATCAAGGCCGTGGCCTACGCCTGGTTGGTGCTGCGGCCCACGCACCGGCGGGAGTTCGCTTCGCTCAGCGGCATGACGTTTAGCCCCACGCTGTTCCGCCGGATGCTCCGCTTCGGCGGTTCCAACGGCCTGCAGATGGTGCTGGAGGTGACCGGCTTCTTCGTGTTCATCGCCCTGGTGGGGCGGCTGGGGGCGGTGGAGTCCGCGGCCACCAGCATCGCGTTCAACATCAGCTCGCTGGCGTTCATGCCCGTGTGGGGGCTGTCGCTCGCCACCAGCATCCTGGTCGGCCAGCACCTGGGCGAGGACCGCGACGACCTGGCCGGCCGGGCGACGTGGACCACCTACGGCCTGGGCCTGCTGTACATGTGCGTCATCAGCCTGCTGTACCTGTTCGCCCCGCAGCTGTTCCTGGTGGGCTTCTTCGGCGGCGGCGAATCGTCCGCGGCGGGGTCGGCCGACGCCGCGCGTAGCGCCGAGGTGTACGCCCTGGCCGTGGTGCTGCTGCGGTTCGTAGCGGCGTACAACCTGCTGGACGCGTCGCTGATGATCTTCGCCGGCGCAATCAAGGGGGCGGGCGACATGCGTTTTGTCCTGGCCGTCAGCCTGGTGATGGCGGTGCTGCTGGGCGGCGCCAGCTGGCTGGCCGTCGAGCGGCTAGAACTGGGCGTCTTCGGCTGCTGGACGGTGGTGTCGCTGTGGATCGCCATCTCGGCGGTGCTCTTCTTCCTGCGGTTCTTGCAGGGCAAGTGGCGGGCGATGCGTGTCATCGAGACGCCCCCGCCGGCCAACCCGGCGGCAGGCCCCGCCCCGGCCTGACGCGTCGCGGGCGTGGAGCCCGCCACCGACAGGCGATTGGCCCCGATGAACGCCCCGCCACGCGGCGCCGTTGTGTGTTGGTTTCTCCGCACCCCGGGGGGCCGGGGCGCGGTTGTGCCGGTTAAGCCGCCACGCGGAGGGTGAATTCCCGCCTACCACGCACGGCCGCGGAGGGCCGCCCGGCCGGTGACCTACGGTTGTGCAGAGCCAGAACCCGCGAACCGGCGCCCGCACTGACGCAGCGCCGCGGCCCCCCGGGACCGCCCTAAGCACAAGTCTCCCCACGACCCAGTCACCGCCGGCCGGCGAGGCGAACGACCCACCGCCCGCCCCCGGCAGAATCGCCAAACCGACACGAGAGACACGCGCCGATGGGCTTCCTAACCAACTTCTTTACCAGCGTCTACGACGAGCAGCAGCAGGCGCCCGCACCGCCGGCGAGCAGCTTCGACACGCTGACCGACAACGAGCTCGAGGCCCACCTGAGCGTGGCCCGCTACGGCAGCTTCGAGCTGACCGACGCGGTGCGGCCCAGCTACAACCTGGAGGTGGTGCCCAGCGCCGGCTTCCGCCACGACACCTACCACGACGACGAGACCCACGCCAACGTGCCCGTGCTGATGGCCGCCGCGTCACGCGAGCGGGTGATGGAGACGTTCGTCGCGCTGCTCGAGCCGCTGGGCCCGACGGTAGACGTTGTGCTTGAGACCAGCCACGGCCGGTCCGGCGGCGAGCACACCGACCTGTACCGCGAGCACATCGACATGCCCATCCTGCAGAGCATCCTGTGGGACTACGAGGAGCTGCTGACGCACGACGGCTGCACCGGCATCGCGGTGCTCAACCCCCGCCTGCCGCAAGAGGTGCAGCTGGACGAGCACAAGCTGATGATCGTCTACGGCAGCGACCTGCGGGCGTACGAGGGCGTGCTGATCGACAACTACATCGACTGCCGCGAGGAGATGAAGTTCATCACCGAGGCCGAGCACGTCCACTCGACCACCGACAGCTATATGCAGCAGTTCGAAGAGCTCAAGATGCGTCTAGGCATGGACGGCGCAATCTGAAATTGGCTATTGGCTATTGGCTGTCGGCTGTCGGCTGTCGGCTGCTGGCTGTCGGCTATCGGGTATCGGCTGTCGGCTGACTGCAACCGCAAGCCCCCAGCCCAACCCGCCAGCGTTGGGCCCCCCACCAACCAATCCACCACCCGCCAACAAAAAAGGCGGCGCCCCCCATCCCGCGGGAGCGCCGCCTCTGCTTTTTCTTTCCCGCCGGTAGCCACCAGCCGATAGCCAACAGCCCCCACCCAACCGCTACGGCACCACAAAGAACGCCCCCGTCCAGGCGCCAATCTCGAGCAGCGCGGCCCGCGGCGTGAAGCCCGGCGGCTCGATCATGTACGGGGCGCAGCTGCCCGGGCGGTAGTGCCCCAGCGTGTAGACGCACTCCGTGGGCGCCTTCAGGCCCATGCAGTAGGGCAGCACCGGGAAACGCGTGAAGAAGTGGGCGCCGGAGACCACCGGGTCCAGGTACGGGCCCCACGAGTGGCCGTAACGCTCCAGGTGCGTCTGCTCAAAGTACAGCGGCTTGTGGCACAGGCCCGACGCCTTCCACATGTACGTCACCTCCGCCCAAGCCCGCGGCGCGAACGGCGTGCCGTCGTCGATCGAGCAGACGAACGGGTAGTCCTTGCCCTCTTCGCCCGGTACGCGGACGCGGATGTCGATCATGTTCAGCCGGCTCGCCTTGAGCTCGGCCAGCTCCTCGGCGCAGTCCTTGGCCACCGCCGACCGCTGCTTGTTGTACCGCTCCGCCCGGTCGTCGGCGTCGGCCTCCATCGGATCGCCCGGCGGCAGGCCGTCGTCCAGAAGATCGCCGCCCAGCGGGTCGCTGTCGATCGGCTCGGGGAGCGGCGTCAGCGGGTCTGCCGGGCCGAGGCCGGGCGGGCCGTCTTGGGCGTCGATCGGCGGCAGCTCGGCCGCTCCGCCGGGGTCGGCCGGCAGGCTCGGCGGCGCTGAGTCGATCTCGGGCAGCGTGCTGTCGATCTCCGGCAACGCCGACTCGTCGAACGGGTCGGGCCGGCCGCCCAGAGGCTCGCCGGGCTCCATCATGCCGGGCAGGCTCTCGGGCGGTAGGGGCTGCTGTTGACCGGGCTGTTGCTGGGGAAGCTCTTCCGCGCCGAACGGCTCGGCGAGCGCCCGCTCAAGCTCGGCGCCGAAGTCGTCCTGCTCCGCCTGGGCTACTTGGTAGCCCGAACGGGCCCCGGCGCCGTTCACCACCACGCTGCGCGTGCGGGCCCGGCCGTAGGCCTCGTTCCCATACGCCTTGGCCCCGTACGCCTTGGCCCCGTAGGCATCATCTTCATAGCCGTCGTCTTCATAGCCAACGGGGCGGACGCGGGCGTCACGCTGCTTCTGGCGCCGGCGGGCGTCGGCCGAACCCGCGGCACGCCACCCGGGCGTCGCGCTACGCCCCGCACGCGTCTGGGCCCGGCTTGCCCGCTGCGTCTGCTGCCTGGCTTCGTGTGTTCGCTTGGCCTTTGCGACGCTGCCGGCTGCGGCGGCGCCAGTTGTGGCGGGTGACGGCTTGGCGGCCCGCCAGCGGGATGGCTGCGTCTCGGCCTGCGTGCCCACCGCTGGCTCGGCGCCCGCGGCAGAAAGCGACATCGCCAGCATCAACGCGGCGCCCAGAAGGCCCGCCGGCAGCCACGTCGGCTCTTGCAGACCCTGCTCTGGCAAACCCGGCCCTGCCAAAACCGGCTCTGCCAAAACCGTTGGCTTCGCCGACGGACCGATGAACCCTTCGCCGACCGTGGCGTCGAGCAGGCGGGCCGGCGGCCGATCAGCCCTCGCCGCCAGAATACTCGGCGGTGTAGTTGGGCGCCTCTTGCGTGATGGCGATGTCATGTGGATGGCTCTCCCTAACCGAAGCGGCCGACACGCGGATAAAGCGTGTGTCGGTCCGCAGTTCGTCGATCGTCCTTGCGCCGCAATAACCCATGCCGGCCCGCAGGCCGCCGATCAGCTGGTAGACGAAGGGGCCCAGCGGCCCCTTGTACGGGACCCGGCCCTCCACGCCTTCGGGCACCAGCTTGCCGGGGGTGTCCCCGGAGTCTTCCTCGCTCTGTGTGTCGACAACCGGCGCTTGGCGGTACCGCTCGCTGGAGCCCTTGACCATGGCGCCCAGCGAGCCCATGCCGCGGTACGCCTTGTAGCTCCGCCCCTGGTACAGCACCCGCTCGCCCGGGCTCTCGTCCAGCCCGGCCAGCAGGCCGCCCAGCATCACCACGTGGGCGCCGGCGGCGATGGCTTTTGTGATGTCCCCCGAGTAGCGGATGCCCCCATCCGCTACGACGGTTACCCCCGCGTCTCTGGCCGCTTGGGCCGCCTCCCACACGGCCGTGATCTGCGGCACGCCGATGCCAGAGATCACCCGCGTCGTGCAGATCGACCCCGGGCCGATGCCGACCTTTACCGCATCCGCGCCCGCCTTGATCAGGTCGCGGCAGCCGTCTGCCGTGGCGACGTTGCCCGCCACCACGTCGATGTCCCACCGCCGCTTGATCTCACCCACGGTCTCGATGACGTTCGACGAGTGGCCGTGCGCGCTGTCGACCACCAAGAAGTCCACCTCCTTGGCGATCAGGCTCTCGGCCCGCTCGTAGTCCCTCACCCCGACCGCGGCGCCCACCCTCAGCCGGCCGTAGCCGTCCTTGGCCGCCTGCGGGTACCGCCGCATCATGTCGATGTCTTTGATCGTGATCAGGCCCGTCAGTGTGTAGTCTTCGTCAACCAGCAGAAGCTTCTCGACCTTTTTTTCCATCAAGACCTTCTCAGCCTGCTCAAGCGTCACGGTCCCCGTGGCCGTCACAAGCTGGCCGGCGGTCATCACTTCGCTGATCGGCAGGTCGCTCCGCTCCAAGAACCGCAGGTCCCGCCGCGTCAGGATGCCCACCAGCTTGCCGCCCGGCTCGGTGATAGGCACGCCCGAGACGCGGGACTCGGCCATGGTCTCCCTGGCGGCGGCGACGCTAGCATCCGGCGGCAGCGTTACGGGGTCGGTGATGATGCCGTTGGCGGAGCGTTTGACCTTCTCTACCTCTTGGCTCTGCGCCTCGACGGACAGGTTCTTGTGGATCACGCCCAGGCCGCCCACCTGCGCGAGGCCGATGGCCATGCGGTGCTCGGTGACCGTGTCCATGGGCGAAGAGAGCAGCGGCACGTTCATGCCGATGCGCTTGGTCAAGCGTGTCTCGACCGAGACCTGCGACGGCACGACCTCGCTGTACCGCGGCTCGAGCAGCACGTCGTCGTAGGTGAGCCCGGTGGTCGCCAGCTTGGCGGCAAAAGAATCGCTCATACGTCGGCCTTGCCGGAAGCGCCCGCGACTACGGCCAAGCGGGCCGTGCGGGCAGGGATGCGGTTTCAGAAGCCCCGCATTGTCTCGAACTGCGTCAGCGGAGCAACCGCCCGCGCGATGGCGCCGCGCAGGCTCTCGCCGATGGGACGCTGACCACCGCGCCACACAGCACGCAAGAACCTCGCACAGCTCCCAGCTGTAGAAACGAAAAAAGGGCCCTTGGCGAACCAAGGGCCCTTTGCGAGTTGCTGCTCTACTTCTTCCGCACCGCTTAGCTGCGACGACGCAGGCCAGCGAAGCCAGCCAAAGCGAGGCCAACAACGCTCAGCGTAGCGGGCTCGGGGATAATCACCGAGTTGAGCACAACCAAGTCGCCGACCACGTTGGGCACAGGCGGCTGTGCGCCAGTGTTGGTGAAAAATGTCACTAGGTCAGCAGCTAGGAAAGCAGGATCCAACCCAGCTGGGGCGATTGTGCCAAGCGACAGCGCCTCACCTTCGTTGATGATCGTACCAAAG
>JBCCQL010000029.1:0-15289 GCA_039024355.1 Planctomycetota bacterium | reverse complement strand
GTACGCCAGCTTGGCCTCCGCCTTCTTAAGCGCCGCCCGCTCCTCGCTGCAGCTGGGCCGCTCGTTGACGCCCACGGGCAGCATCAGGCAACGGTGCAGGTCTTGCTTGGCCTGCTGCACGCAGTCGTGCGCGCGGCGGACCTGCTCCTTCCAAAACGCGGGGCGGTCGTGCTCCAGCCAGTCGACCACCCGCCGCATCTCGGCGCCGACTTCGGTGAGGCCGTCGCCCGAGAGTTTGGCGAACTGCAGTAGCGCAGCCCGCACCGACTCGATGGCGTCGGTCGACTTGACGTTGGCGTTGTCCGGCACGGCATCGCCTCAGCTCTCGCGGTAACCGCGGGGGTACGCAACACGCCGTCGGCGTGCCCCGTCATCTTTGCTGCAGGTACTCTTCGATACGCTCCGCCTTGCGGATCAGCAGCGGGGCGTGCTCGTTGGTGGTCTCCACGTAGCGGGCGATCGCCTTCATCTGCTGCTCGAAGTCTTCGACGAACTTCTTGTGCTCCTGGTCACGCCACGTGGCGCCCAGGGCGTGCAGCTGGGCGCCGAGCGCCGTCATCCGCTCTTCCAGCTCGCTGTTGAACTTCCGCAGGTTGCCGGCAAACCGGCGCAGGTCGTTCGGGTCGACAATGGCCTGAGACATGGCGGCCCCGGGGTGTTGGGAGCGTGCGCGGCAATGGAGCAAAATGCGGACCGAGGGGTCAGGGGCACGCACGAGCCACCAATCGCCCCGCGTGTCATTCCGCATTCCGCATTCCGAACTCCGCATTCATCCCACGAAGTATAGCCCCCATCCACACGCGGCCGCCAAACCACGCCGCTCACCCCCGCGCGGCGGCCTGCTGGACGCCGCCGCCGGCCGAAGAGAACTCGACCCGCTGGGCGGCCACCGCGCCGCCCTGGAGCTCGGCCCACGCCTCTTTGAGCAGGGCCACCGTGTGGCGGATCTGCTCCTCGGTGTGCGTGGCGGTGATAAAGAACCGCAGCCGGGCCGCGGCCTCTTCCACAGCCGGGTACATAATGGGCTGCACGTTGATCCCTTGGGCGAAGAGCGCCTGCGACAGCTCTAGCGCGTGCAGCGAGTTGCCGGTAATCACCGGGATGACGGGCGTGCCGCGGCTCATGCCCGTGTTCAGGCCGGCGTCCTTGGCCAGCCGCAGGAAGAGCTCTGAATTTTCCCGCAGCCGCTGGATGCGGGCGGGCTCGGCCTCGAGCAGCTCGATCGACGCCAGGGCGGCCGCGGCGTTGGGCGGCGAGAGGCCGACGCTGTAAACAAAGCCGGGCGCCGTGTACTTGAGGTACTTCACCAGCTCGCTGCCGCCGGCGATGTACCCGCCGCAGCTGCCGAAGGACTTGCTGAGCGTGCCCATCCAGATGTCGACGTCGCGCGGGTCGACGCCGGCGAACTCGCTCATGCCGCGGCCCGACTTGCCCATGGTGCCGATCGAGTGGGCCTCGTCCACCATCAGGTAGCACTTGTGCTTGGCCTTAAGCTCGACGAACTCACGCACGGGGGCGTAGTCGCCGTCCATGCTGTAGACGCCCTCGACGATGATCAGCACCCGGCGGTGCTGGCCGCGGTACCGCTCTAGCAGCTCGCCGCAGGCCCGGTGGTCGTTGTGCGGGAAGGCCCGCCGCAACGCCCCGGAGAGCTTGCAGCCCTGGACGATGCTGTTGTGCGAGAGCGCGTCGTGCAGGATCAGGTCGCCCGGCCCCAGCAGGTGGCCGATGACGGTCTCGTTCGTGGCGTGGCCGCCGACCATCACGATGGCGTCCTCGGCGCCGATGAAGTCGGCGATGGCCCGCTCCAGCCGGCCGTGCAACGTCTTCTCCCCCGACACCAGCCGGCTGGCCGAGACGCTGGTGCCGAACCGGTCGATGGCGTGCTGGGCGGCGGCGTCCACGGCGTCGTCGCCGGACATGCCAAGGTAGTTGTAGCTGCACCAGTTGACGTACTCTTTGCCGCCGATGGTGGTGCGGTCGTTGGTGACCCCCTCGTGGCGGGTAAAGTACGGGTTCTTGATGCCCATCCGCTCGGCCATCTCGAAGTTCTCGCGGAGCTTGCGGTACTCCTTGGACTCGGCGAAGACGTAGTCGCCCGGCGTGATCTTGCGTGGCCCCGCCCCCGGCTTGCCGCCCAGCAGGTTCGCCTCGACCGCGTCGATCACGTCGCGGCAGGTCTCCATGGCGAGGATCGCTTCTTCCGGGAAGCGGCCGCCGAAGTGGTCCTCCAGCAGCGCGACAATCTCCATCCGCTCCAGCGAGTCCAGCCCCATGCCGGCGATGTCGGTGTCGAGCGTTAGGTTGCGAGCGCGTTCCTTGGCAACGCCGCGGACGATCTCGAGCACGCGTTCCTTGGTGGCGGAGCGGGCGCTGGCCGCCTGCTGCTCGGTGGGCGACGCGGCCACGGCCTCGGTGTCGATCACGGGCTCGACCGGGCGGCTGGCGGCCGGCTTGGCGGTGGCGCCCAGCCGGCGTGCGCCCCGCTTGCGGTGGATCTTCAGGCCGCCGTCGGCGGACCACTCGGCCACGACCGATAGCTCGCTTTCGCAGAACGCCTCCCGGCAGGCGTGTCGCTGGATCTTGCCGCTGGAGGTCTTGGGGATCGACGTCGGCTTGATCAGCACCACGGCGCTGGGCGCCACGTCGTGCACCTGGGTGACGTCGCGGCGGATCGCCTCGATGATCTCCTCGAACGGCAGGTCGCGGGCCCGGCCCATCTCTTGCACGACGACCAACCGCTCGGCCCCCGCCTCGCCCACCGACACCGCGGCGCCGGCCGAGGCGGGCAGCGACTCGTGCGCTGCGGAGACCGTCTCTTCGATGTCCTGCGGGTAGTGGTTGGCCCCGCGGATGATGATCAGGTCCTTGAGCCGGCCCGTGACAAACAGCTCACGGTTCCCGTCGGCGTCTGTGGCAAGAAAGCCCAGGTCGCCCGTCCGCAGGAAGGGCCCGCGGCCGTCACGCAGCGTCGCGCGGAAGGTCTCTTGCGTGGCGCCGGCGCGGTTCCAGTAGCCCTGGGCGACGCTCGGGCCAGAGACCCAGACCTCGCCCACCACGCCGGCGCCGCACTCGGCGTGCGACTCGGGGTCGGCGATCACGATCTCCTGCCCCAGCAGCGAACCGCCTGATCCGACAATCGCTTGCTCGCCCTGGCCGCCGGCGGCAGCCGCTGGGGCCGCCACTGAGCCTGCTGCTGGGCCCGCTATTGGGGCCGACACGCCCCAGCCCTGCTTCAGCCGCTCGGCGTCAAACCGGCCCACGACGGGTGGCGTCCACTTATCTCCGCCGGCCACCAGCAGCGTCGCCTCGGCCAGGCCGTAGCAGGGGTAAAACGCCCGGCGGGCGAAGCCGCACTGCTGGAACGCTTTGCAGAAGCGGTCCATGGTCTCGGCACGCACGGGCTCGGCGCCGTTGAACGCCACTTCCCACTGGCTTAGGTCGAGCGACTGCTTCTCCTCTTCGGTCACACGCTCCACGCAGAGCTCGTACGCGAAGTTCGGCCCGCCGCTCACGGCCGCTCCGCTGTCGGAGAGCGCCTGCAGCCAGCGGACGGGCTTCTGCAAGAAGTGCGTGGGCGTCATCAGCGTGTTGGGCCGGCCGAAGTAAACCGGCTGGATCACGCCGCCGATCAGGCCCATGTCGTGGTACAGCGGCAACCAGGTCAGGCCGCTGCTGGTGCGCGAGGGCTGGAACGCGGCGCTGATGACCGCCGTGTTGTGCAGCAGGTTGCCGTGGCTGAGCATCACGCCCTTGGGCGTGCCGGTGGAGCCCGACGTGTACTGCAGGAAGGCCAGCGTCGAGGCGTCGACGCCCGGGTCGGCCCAGTCGTCGGCGCCGGCGGCGGTGAGATCGTCCGTGCAGAGCCACGGCATGCCACGCAGGTCTTCTAGGTCGGCGATCATCGGCTCGACCCGGTCGAAGACGCTGTGCGTTGTCAGGGCGACAGCCGGCGTGGCGTCGCCGACGATCGACTGGATCCGCTTCAGGTTGCGGTTGCGGCGCGGCGGGTAGATAGGCACCGCCGTCACGCCGGCGTACAGGCAGCCAAAGAACGCCGCCACGAACTCCAGGCCCGAGGGGTACAGCAGGATAGCGCGTTCGCCCTGCAGCCCGCTGGCCTGCAGGTACGCCGCGACCGACCGGGCCCGGCGGTCCAGCTCCGCGTAGTTCAGGTGCTGCCGCTGCTGCTCCCCGTCTACCAAAAACGTGAACGCCCGCTGCCGCCCCTGCCGCGCGGCACGGTGCCGCAACAACGCTACCAGATCGGTGGCGTCGCAATCGATCTCGATGCCTTGGGGACGCGGCGGGGACACGGCTACGGGCTCCTCTCGTCCAGCACGGTTAGTCCAGAACGACGGGTGTGGAAAGGCGGGGGGATAACGATCGCGAACGTGGGCGGAGCAGTATTGCCAAGCGTGGCTCGCCTGACGGCATTAAAATGGAACGAATGGGCAATTTCTACGGGTGACCGCTCGCCGCGCTGTCTCGATCATCGTCCAACCGCGGCGGCCACGCGGACCCGTTTGCCCCGCGTACGGTTATGCGGGCCTGCTTGGCCCCAGAAACCACCCAAGCCGCAATCCCGGCCGCACAGGTCCGCGGCGGGCAACGAAACAAGCCACCCGCATCGCGAAGATGCGGGTGGCTGCAAAACTGACTTCTTTTTTGGCCTTCGGCTGGGCGCCGTCGGCGGGCGGGGACGGTCCGTCGCTAGTGCCAGAACTCGACGCCGAAGTTCACGCCGTTGACAAACGCGTCCTGCTTGCCGCCCTGCAAGATGCCCGGGTCCGGCAGCACGTAGTCCACCAGCTGCGAAGAGCGGCTGATGTTGTCGATGAACATGGCGTTGTAGCCCAGGTTCAGCGAGATCGACCGCGTCACCTGGTACTTGAGGTCGGCCCGGAACTCGACGACCGGCGAGAACGTCTCCTCCTGCTTGCCGCTCGACCCGAACGTCGGCTGCGCGATCAACGGCCTGTTCAGGGCGCCCGGCGCCAGGTCCTCGCCGATGCCGTAGGTCTGGCTCAGGTCGCCGATGTTGTAGCCCAGCATGCAGCGGCCATCGACCGCCAGGTTCCACTTGGCCTTCTGGATCTGCCACTTCACGCGCACCTGCGGCCCGACAATCTGGTTCTCTGCCTGGGTGTCGATGAAGGTCCGCCCCAGGACGTCCGACACGCCGTCGATCAAAAACTGGTCCTCGAACCGCAGCAGCCGGGCGCCGTAGCCGATCTCCAGGTGCTGGTTCTGGTGCTTCTGCATGAAGTGCCGGTTGCTGAGGATCACGGTCCGCATCAGCTCAACGCCGTCGACGCGGCTGCTGTTGCGGACGCCCAGCTGGTTGAAGCGGATGTTGAACTCGTGCAGGTCGCCGAAGTCGACATAGAAGGCGTCGTTCTCCAGGTCGAACATGCCGTCGCCGTTCACGTCCAGGATGAAGAACGTGGTGCCGTTGACCAGGATGTCGTCGATCAGGCCGTCGGCCTGCAGGTCGTCGCCCGGGCCGTTCTGCGTGGGGCCGGCGCCGGCGGTGAAGCCGTCGTCGTCGTCGTCGTCGCCGCCGATGTCCGTGTCGGTGGACAAGAAGACCTGCTCGGTCGTGTAGTCGCGGAAGCCAAACAAGAAGTCGGTCGGCGTGCGGAAGTTGACGTGCACGCTGCCGAAGCCGAAGGGCGAGCTCTGCGTGTCGGTCTGCGGGGCGAAGCCAAAGATCTGCTCGCTAGACACCTCGGGCCCGTCCAGCACGCTGATCTGGAAGCCGCGGCCGTCGCGGCCGCGGTAGCCCATCTCGTAGCGGTTGCCGAAGCCGAATTCCGCCCGCGGCGGCGCGTTGCGGATGCCGTTCTCAATGGAGTAGCCGGGCACGCTCTGGGGCACAAAGCCATTGATCAAGAGCGTGGGGACGGTAAGCGCCTCGGTCTCTGCCGTGTTGGTGTTGCCCGGGAAGATGACCTCCGAGATCACGTCGACGGTCGGGTCGCCCACCGTGGTGCGTTCGCCGGTGATGGCCCACAGCACCTTGTCGTAGCTGAACGTCCAGCCGCAGTGGAAGCGGATCGGCCGGCAGTCGAGGTCCAGGTCGACCGGCTCGAAGAACTGGTAGTCGTAGACGTCGCAGAACGGGCCGCAGCCCTCGTCGTTGTACTGGGCGTCTGCCACCGCCGGGGCCAGGGCGCCGAGGGCCCCCAGCAGGGTGGCGGCCGCCAGTCGGGTGGTGAGGCGAGGGGAGGCGGGCATCGGATACCTCGGAGCGAGCCTGTTGGTACGGATTACGAGCCCCGGCGCCAAACAGCGCACTCCGCGTGCCGCCGGCCGGGGGCGTCGGTGCTGGTAGTATCGGGTGTGCGGCGCGTGCCAGTTAAGTAAGATCGGCAAGGCCTGCTGAAAATCCGGCTCCTGCGTGCCCCGCAACGCCTGTTGCAAGGCGCGGCTAGCTTGCCCGTAATCGTTGAGAAATTTGCCTCGCAGGCCCTCTAGCCTTAGAGTTTTCCCACACGGGGTGGCCGGGCAGCAGCGAGCCCGTCGTGCTGCGCCTCGGCTCAGCCCGTGCCCAGCGACGCCGGCGCCACCCCGCCAGGCACACCAACCCCCGCCCGAATGAACAGGTCAGTTGTATGGACCGGCGTATTGCTGCTTTGCTAGCGTGCTTACGAGGGCTAGCCGTTTTTCTCCGCAGGCGGGAGCCGACGGTTGCCAAGCGTCGGGATGCCCTGCCCCACCGCAGATGGGGGCGGGCGGGCTTGGCCATGCTTGCCGTGGCTTTTGGCGGGCCCGGCTTTGGCGGGCCCGGCTTTTGGGGGCCCGCGCCGGCATCGGCGGGCGAGCCCGGCCAGGCAGTGGCGGAGCCCGCCAGTGAAGAAACCGAGGCATCCGACGCGGCCGCGTCCGACACCGAAGCGCCCGAACTGGGCGAAGAGTGGGTCCGCGTCGCGTACGACGAGCAGGGCGAGCCGCGGGCCATGCAAGTGGCGATTGTCCGCTACCGCGGCACGCACGAGGGCACGCCGGTCACGGTCGACCTGGTGGGCGCCGTGCACGTGGGCGACACCGCGTACTACGAAAAGCTCAACGCCCGCTTCACGCAGTACCAGGCGTTGCTCTACGAGCTGGTCGCCCCCGAAGGGACGCGGGTCGTCCCCCAAGACGGCGGCGAAAACCGCAGCGTCATCCACAGCGTGCAAAACGGCATGAAGGCAATGCTGGAGCTCGAGCACCAGCTAGAGAAGGTCGACTACACGCGGCCGAACTTCGTCCACGCCGACATGTCGCCGCAGCAGTTCATGAAGAGCATGCAGGACCGGGACGAGGGCTTCCTGCAGATGTACTTCCGGATGGTCGGCCAGGGCATGGCCGTGCAGAGCAAGCAGCAGGCGGACGGTCAGTCGACGGACTTTGACATCTTCAAGGCCCTGCTGGCGCCGGACCGCGCGCGGAGGCTCAAAATCGTGTTCGCCGAGCAGATGATCAACATGGAGTCGCTCATCGGCGGCTTTGGCGGCGAGAAAGGCTCAACGATCATCACCGAACGGAACAAGACCGCCCTGGGCGTCCTCCGCGAGCAGCTCGCCGAGGGCAAAACGCTAGTCGGCGTCTTCTACGGGGCGGGCCACCTGAGCGACATGGACAAACGCCTGCGGAAGGACTTCTCGCTGCTGCCCGAGGAGATCACGTGGCTCGACGCGTGGGACCTCACCAAGTAGCAGGGCCACGGCCTTCGCGTAAAACGTCGCCGCCGACGCGGCGCGTGCCGCACGGCCGTACTTTCCCTGAGAGCCGCTAGCTGTTACGCTTCCGACGCTGCCAAAACGGGACGAAGACACACGAGAAACGTCGAGAAAGAGAGGGATGCGATGGCGAAGCCAGGCCGGAAAGTAAAGAAGGCGAATCACGGCAAGCGTCCCGCTTGCAGCCGGCCCCGCAAGGAGCGTCGCCAGAAGGTGAAGACCTGACGCGGGGGCGTAGACCGGACGGCCTGAGTGCCTCTCTTGTGCAGGCAACGCCGGCTCGGCGTTGGCAGCTCGGTCGCACATGTGGCAAACCTGTCCCACGCCGTGGCAGCTAGCCGCGCCTCCGGCGTGCTCGTCTCTTCTGCTAGCGCAACTCGATGATGGGTGCCGGCCGTGCCTGCTGCCGAGCTGATCCTCGATCCCCACGCGATCGACTTCGACCGCGTCGTCGCCGACCTCGGCGCCGTCCGCGAGCTGCTGCCCCAGCGGCACGAGATGGAGCAACTCACCGCTATCGTGCACGACGATCCGCAGGCGGGCATCGTTGCCGGCTACAAGGACGTGACCGACGACGAGTTCTGGGTCCGCGGGCACATGCCGGGCAACCCGCTGATGCCCGGCGTCATCATGTGCGAGGCCGCCGCCCAGGTCTGCAGCTACCACGTCATCGCCAACCGGCTGATGGAGACCAACGTGATCGGCTTTGGCGGGCTGGACGCCGTGCGGTTCCGTGGCCCGGTGCGGCCCGGGGATCGGCTGCTGGTCGTGGCGGAGCGGCTCAGGCTACGCCCGCGGACCATTGTGCTGTGCCGCTTCCAGCTGTTCGTCGACGGGGCCATGGTGTGCGACGGCCAGATGCGTGGCATCCCGCTGCCGGGCGACGGCGTGTAACGCCCTAGCGAACCCGGCTCAGCTCAACGGCCCACGCCGGGCTACCGGTGACCGATGCCGTGGAGCGGCGATGGGGCTGCTGCGGTTGGGCGCGAGTTTACCATTCGCGGCTCGACCGACTACGGTAGAACATCCATTCGTGGACAACGCGGCGCCGCCCCGTCGCCCTGCCCGCGGACCACGCCCCAGTACCGCCCGAGCCCTTCCCGCATGCTCTTCCCGCTGTTCGACCGCAACCCTACGCGGCGGGTGCCGTGGCTCACGCTGCTGCTGATCGTGGTGAACGTCGGCGTGCACGCCTGGGCGTCGGGGCTCAGCCAGCGCGAGCAGCTGGACCTGGTGTACGAGCGGGGACTTGTGCCCAAGCGGATGACGGAAGTCGGCTCCGGCAAGCCGCTGGACATCCAGCAGAACGTCGGCAACCAGGTCTTCAAGACCCGGCTAGAGACCGGCCGCGGCAGCGTGTACGCGGCCATGGTCACCATGATGTTCCTGCACGGCAGCTGGCTGCACCTGCTGCCGAACATGTGGATGCTGTGGATCTTCGGCAACAACATCGAGGACCGGCTGGGCCGGCTGGTGTTCGCCGGCTTCTACCTAACCGGCGGCATCCTGGCGTGCTACAGCCAGTGGCTGATCGACCCGCAGGGCATGACGCCCGTCATCGGCGCCAGCGGCGCGGTCTGGGCGTTGCTGGGCGGCTACGCGGTGACCTACCCCAAGGCCAAGGTCTACTGCCTGCTGTTCATTGGCATCCCGCTCCTGCTGAATCTGCCGGCGCTGGTGGTGATCGGCGTCTACTTTGTGGTCGACCTGGTCAACGGCCTGGTGCAGCTGCAGAACGCTGTGGCGGCGCCCATCGCGTACTGGGCGCACCTGGGCGGCTGCGTTGCCGGGGCGATGCTGATGCCCATCCTGTCGATCGGCGCCCCGCCGGCCGACGCCGATTGGCGGAGCGAAGAAGACGCCCTCCGCGACCCGGCGGCGCCCATCAACCGCTCCAGCGACTGACCCCGCCCAGCCGCGCGACCCCAGGCGGCGCCGGCCGGCGCCCCGCTGTTGGCGCTGGGCCCCTCCAAGAGCAACGCATGCCACGCCGAGCGCTGCGGAAACTCGACCCCACGATCGACCTGTCCGGCATCCTGCTGCAGCCGGAAGACGTGCCGCGCCCGTGGGACGCCCAGCGGCTGTTCGGCCGCACGGCGCCGCTGCAGGTAGAGGTAGGCAGCGGCAAGGGCCTGTTCCTGGAGAACGCCGCGGCCGCGGACCCGGCGAGCAACTTCTTCGGCATCGAAGTGGCCGGCAAGTACGCCAGGCGGTGCGCGGAGCGGCTGGCCAAGCGGTCGCTCACCAACGGGCGGATGCTGGCGGGGGACGCCCTGTGGCTGTTCCGCGACGTGCTGCCCGACGCCTGCGTGGCGGATGTGCACGTCTACTTTCCCGACCCGTGGTGGAAGGCCCGGCACCACAAGCGGCGGGTGCTCAACGGCCCGTTCGTGGCGGACGTGACCCGCGTGCTGTTGCCGGGCGGCCGGCTGCACTTCTGGACGGACGTCCGCGAGTACTACGAGGCGACGCTCGAGCTGCTGGCGGCCGAGACGCCGCTCGAGGGCCCGCACAGCGTCGACGCCCGCCCCGCCGAGCACGACCTGGACTACCGCACGCACTTCGAGCGGCGGACACGCAAGGCGGGCGAGCCGGTCTACCGCTGCCAGTTCACGAAGCCCGCCGCCGGCCCGCCGGTGTCCGCCACGGATACGCCGGCGGGTTAGCGTGCCGCCCCGTTTGGCCGCGGCGCCCGCCCTGGAGCGATTGGTCTACGGCGGCCAGCGTGCGTGGTGCGGTTTGGCGCCCAGAGCGTTCCACGCGTACACTGCCGGCCCGCGGCAGGCGGTCTGGCCCGCCGCGTTTCGCTTCGCCTTCCCTACGCCCTGCACTGGGCGTGCTCAAGCCAAGCAGCCGGGCCATGAGCGTCGGACCGCAGCGGACCGATCTCCCCACAACAGGAACGCAGGCCAACGGCGACGCCCCGCGGCGGCCGGCGTTTGAGCGGCTGCTGGTGTCGCTCTGCACGGGGTTTGTGAACGTGCCGGCCGACGGGCTGGACGCCGGCATCCACGCCGCGCTGCGCCAGATCGGCGAGTACGCGGGCGTCGACCGCTGCTTCATCTACACCTTCGACAAGGGCGTGCAGCACGCCAGCCTGACGCACGAGTGGGTGGGGCCGGGCGTGCGGTCCGTGCGGGAATCGATGCAGGGCGTCTCCACCGCTCCGTTCACCGCGTGGGTCGAGCAGCTCATCGCCAACCGCTCGGTCTACGTGCCCGACGTCGGCCGGCTGCCCGCCCACGCCGCCGCCCTGCGCGAGCTGTACGATCGCCTGGGCGTCAAGTCGGCCGTCAACGCCGCCATGATGCGGGGGACGGAGCTGATCGGTCTGCTCGGCTTCGCCAGCGTCCACCAGCCGCGGGCTTGGCGCCGGGAAGAGATCGACGCCGCGCACGTGCTGGCCGAGGTGCTGGTCAACACGCTCGAGCGCCAGCGGGCGGAGCGCCTTGTGCGCGAGAGCGAGGAGCGGCTGCGGCTGACCAGCGAGTGCGTGGAAGACGGCCTGTTCGACTGGGACATCCGGGCGGACCGGCTTTACGTTAGCGACTACACGCTGCGGGCCTTCGGCCTGCCCGAGGGGGACAACTGGCGCGACCCCGCGCGGTGGCGCGCGTTGATCCACCCAGACGACGCCCAGCAGGTGCAGGCGGCGCTCGACGCCCACCTGGCCGGCGCGGCGCCCATGTACGAGGCCGAGTACCGCATGGCCCGGCCCGGCGGCGGCTACGGCTGGCGCCACGCCCGCGGCCGCGTGGTAGAGCACGACGCCGCCGGCGGGCCCCTGCGTATGCTGGGCGTCGACCGCGACGTGACCGACCGCGTCGAGCAGCGCGACCGCCTGCGGCAGCTCGAAACGCAGCTGGTGCACCTGGGGCGGATCGCGGCGATGGGCGAGACGGTGGCCGGCATCGCCCACGAGGTGAACCAGCCGCTGCACGCCGCGGCCACGTTCTGCGCCGCGGCGGGCCGCGCGCTCGCCAGCGGCCGGCCCGACGCCTTGGCGAAGGGCGCCGAGCTGTACCAGAAGGTGGCCGACCAGGTCACACGCGCCGGCGACATCATCCGCCGGCTGCGCGAGTTCACCCGTCCGCAGCCGCCAAAGTTCGCCCCGGTGGACGTCAACGTGATTGTCCGCGAGGCCGCCCTGCTGGTTGGCCAGCTCGCGGCGCCCGCCGGCGTAAGGCTCGAGTTCGACTTCGACGAGTCGCTGCCGCGCGTCTTGGGCGACGCCGTCCAGCTGCAGCAGGTGGTGGTGAACCTGCTGCAGAACGCCGACGACGCCCTGCGGGAGCACCCGCCGGCCGAGCCCGCCATCGTGCTGTCGACACGCGTCGAAAGCGGCGGCGGTGGCGATGGCGACAGCCAGGCCGTCGTGCGTGTGTGCGACAACGCCGCCACCCCGCCGGCGGAGCACGCGGCCGGCCCGCCGGACGGGCTCTTCGAGCCGTTCTTCACCACCAAGGCCGACGGCATGGGCATCGGGCTCGCCCTGTGCCGGACGATCCTCAAGACGCACCGCGGCGGCATCCACGCCAGCCACAACGCGGGCGGCGGCATGACGTTCGCCTTCACGCTGCCGATCGACCCGGCGGGCGCCGACAGCGCGGTGTTCAGCTGCATCGCTATCCCGCCGCCGGGCGCGCAAGGAACACCGCAATGAGCGACGCCGGCGCCGTGTACGTGGTAGACGACGACCCCGCCTCGCGCGAGGCCGTGTCGCTGCTGGTCGAAGAGATGGGCGTGCCGGCCCTTGCGTACGATTCGGCCGAGGCCTTCCTCGACGCGTACGACGGCCACCGCCCGGCGTGCCTGGTGACCGACGTCCGCATGCTGCGGATGAGCGGGCTGGAGCTGCAAGAGGAGCTCGCCAGGCGGGGCCAGCCGATGGCGACCATCGTCCTCACGGCGTACGCCGACACGCAGCTCACCGTGCGGGCCATCAAGAACGGCGCCGTGACGCTGCTCGAAAAGCCGTGCCGCGACCTGGAGCTGTGGGACGCCATCCGCGAGGGCCTGGCCCAGGACGCGGCGGCCGCCGGCCGCGACCAGCGGCGGCAAGAGCTCTCCGCACGCCTGGCCGGCCTGACCCCGGCCGAGAACGCTGTGCTAGAGCTGATCCTGGCGGGCGAGCCCAACAAGGCCATCGCCGCGCGGCTAGACGTGAGCGTCCGCACGGTGGAGGTCCGCCGGAAGGCGATCTACGACAAGATGCACGCCGACTCGGTGGCGGAGCTGGTGCGTGCGGTGATGCAGGCCCGCGGCGAGTAGCCGCCCGGCGTGTCGCTAAAACTGTCGAGCCGGTAAGACTGTCGAGCCGCCAGCGCCGGCAAGCCACCCAAACCGGCGCATCGGCTGCGGGGCGGCGGGCGGACCGGCGAGATCGCCCGGCGTGGCCTCGCCCTTGTGTGGTGAACCTCACTGAGATTGGGGAACACCACACCGCTTTGCGTGGTTTGCAATCTGCACCGGCGGCCAGGGCGGCCGTACTCTTCTTGTGCGGGCGGCAGACAGCGTGCCGGCGGCGTGTCGCGCCCGTCGGCAGCCATCCGCGGCGGCTCCGCCGAACCACTCATCCACGGAAGCGAAAGGGGACCCACCATGCTCGCAGCCACGACCAACGCTTTGCCGGCAGCGGCCGAGCAGCCGACCCCGAGCCAAACCGTGTTTGTCGTCGAGGACGACCTGGATACCCGCGAGGCGATCGCCGAGCTCTTCTCGCCGCAGGGCTTCAAGGTGCGGGCGTTCGGCTCGGCTGAGGAGTTCCTCAGCGGCTACCACCCGGCCGGCCCGGCGTGCCTGCTGCTCGACGAGCGGCTGCCCGGCATGCCGGGCAGCGAGCTGCTGCGGCGGCTGCACGCCAGCGGCGTACGGCTGCCCACGGTGCTCGTCACCGCCTACGCCACCACGCCCATCACCGTGGCCGCCATGCGGCACGGCGCCACCACCGTGCTGGACAAGCCGTGCTCCGACTCGAACCTGCGCGAGGCGGTCGGCCACGCCCTGGAGGAAGACACCCAGCGGCGCCGCCGCGAGGCGCACTGCGCCGCCGCCAAGGACCGGCTGGCCACGCTGTCAGACAGCGAACGCCGGGTGCTAGAGATGGTGCTGCAAGGCACGCCCAACAAGCAGATCGCCCGCAGGCTTGGCGTGTGCGTCCGCACGATCGAGGCCCGCCGCAGCCGCATCTACAACGCCGCCGGCGTGAAGTCCGTGGCAGAGCTGGTGCGGCTGTGCGTAGCGGCCGGCTTCATCGACGCCTGAGTTGATGCGTGGCAGGAACGCCCCAGCCAACGACACACCAAACTCCCATTGGTGCAACGCGGCACCTGCACACGGTGACACGTGTGTGTCACCACGTCGGCGCCAATCCCAATGCGTCGGGTTACCACATGGACAGCGGCGGTCCGACCTGCCGAAACTTCAACTGTGCCCTGGCAAAGAAGTCTTCGCAACAGCCAGCCGCTTCGACGACTGGCTCCGACAGCACGGGCGCCCATCGGCACTCGGATCCCTCGACCGAAACCCGGAGCTGTGCGGGAGGCCTGGGGCAGGCGACCGCGTCCCGCAAGCACGCGCGGTCATTCTTCCGCACAGCTCCGGTTCGGGCGCCGCAGCTTTGGCTGAGCGTTGCCTTGAGACAACACCGCGGCGGCGCCACCGGCTCTACTAGGCGCCCACCGCTTCCCGCCGCTCGGGCAGCGGGTTCACCGGGGCGTCGTAGGCGCCGAAGTCGTTGAAGAACCACCGCTTCGCCAGCCGGTACGCCAAGCTACGTTCCGGGACCGCCATCCCAGGGTTGTGCTGCGACGGGCGTGGCGTCATGGCCAGCAGCTCCGCAGCGGCGGTCTTGCGGGCGGTGGTGTCCTCGGCGCCGTGCAGCACCGTCAGCTCATGCAGCAGGTCGGGCCGCTCTAGCACGATGCAGCCCCGCGTGCTGGACGCGGCCAGCTGGCGGAAGTCTCGCAAGAAGTCGGACCCGCCGATGGTGTCGGCCAGCGGCCGGTCGTCGTAGATGGACTCCTTGGCGAACTGCACGATGGGGCACGGCTCGATGGCGCCCCACGGGCTGATGTGGTGCGTAAAGCCGGTGGCCGCTGGGCACAGGGCCTGGCCGTCGTGGTCGTAGTACGCGTCGACAATGCCGATGGGCTTCTTGCAACGCATCTCGACCACAAACCTCCGCACCCGCAGCTGCTCCTCGGGCGTCAACGCCAGCTCCGGGCTAGAGTCGGGCCCCATCGGCCGGTAGGTGTGGAACCACATGTACATGGCGCCCAGCTCGATCAGCCGGTCGACCCACGCCTCGTTCACCAGGTCGTCCAGGTTGGTGCGGCAGACGCTGGTGCAGACGCCCGTCACCACACGGTTGGCCACGCAGTTGTGGATGCCGCGGAGCGTCTTGTTCAGCACGCCGGCGCCGCCGCGGCGTTGGTCGCTGACAATCTCTGAACCCTCAACGCTGATCAGCGGCGTGACGTTGCCGCACTTGCGGAGCTCGCCGGCCACCTTCTCGGTGATGAAGTGGCCGTTGGTGAACACCTGGAAGTAGCAGTCCGGGT
>JBCCQL010000028.1:0-15359 GCA_039024355.1 Planctomycetota bacterium | reverse complement strand
CCGGCTTCTTCCTTTCTTCCACCGCGGCCGCGCTGCTGCTCGGCGTCGCCGGTGGCAACGTCCTGGCCGGCATGGACCTGGGGCCCAAGTACGTCTACCAGGGCAGCCTGCTCGACCAGGTCTACTGGTACCCGCTGCTGGTGGGCGTGCTCACGGTCTCGCTGTTCGCCATGCACGGGGCGATCTACCTGTACCTGAAGACCGAGGGCGACCTGCAGGCCCGCACCCGCAGGGCGATCACGCCGCTCTTCCTGGCCTTCGCCGCGGCGTACCTCGTGGTGACCATCGCCACGTGGGTGCACGCGCCCCACGCGACCGACAACCTTGCCCGGCGCCCGGTGCTGTGGATCGTGCCGGCGCTCAACGCGCTGGCCGTGCTCAACATCCCGCGGGCGATGCACCTGGGGCGGCCCGGCTACGCGTTCTTCACCTCGTCGATGGTGATCCTGGCGCTGGCGTCGCTGTTCAGCGTGGCGGTCTTCCCGAATTTTGTGCTCTCGACCATCGACCCCGCGTACAACGTCACACTCCAGAACGCCCGCAGCAGCCGGGCGACGCTTGAGATCATGCTGATCATCGCCGCCATCGGCCTGCCGTGCGTGCTGAGCTACACGATCACCATCTACTGGATCTTCCGCGGCAAGGTCGAGCTGGACTCGAACAGCTACTGACCGCCGCGGCGGCCCTACTCGCGCGGGCGTTTGAAACGCAGCAGGTAGTTCTCCTTGAAGCCCTCCACGCGGACCTCGTCACGCAGCACAAAGCCCGCGTCGACGATCTCTTGGCGGAAGACCTCTTTGCCTGCGCGGACGTGGCCCAGCAGCCACTCCCGCGTGACGCCCGGCACCCGCTCGAAGTCGATCACCACCAGCCGCCCGCCCGGCCTCAGGCAGCGAAAGATCGAGGCGAGCGACCGCTGTGGGCTCTCGAAGTGGTGGTAGGTGTCGCACACAAAGACCAGGTCGACCGACTCGGGGGCGAGGCGGACCGAGTCCTGGGCGGCCCGCACCGTCGTCAGGTTCAGCAGCCCCTCGGCCTGGGTCCGCTGCTCGATGTGGTCCAGGAACTTCGGCGCAATATCGACGGCGAACACCCGGCCACGCCTGCCCACCGCCTGGGCGAACAGCTGGCTGTAGAAGCCCGTCCCGGCGCCGACGTCGGCGACGGTCTCCCCCGGCCGGACGTCGCACGCCTTGAGCACCTCGGCACGGGCGGCAAACACTTCGCGGCTCTCGACCTCGAAGCGGCCGATCCACTCGCTGACGTTGAGCTCAGGGTCTTTGAACCGGTCGTTGATGCCTGCCGGGACCGCGGCGGCCGGCTCTTGGCCGCGGGCCGCCGGGCCGATGCCGACAAGCAAGACCAAGCAGGCCGCGGAGGCTGTCGCTGCGGAAGGGTGCATGCTTCGGTCGGTGGTTTGAGCGGCTGGCGGTCTTGGGCGGGGCGCGCCGGCCGTGGTCAGCTCGCCACGGCGCCGGCGGCGGGGGCCTTCTCGTGCTCGGACCAAAAAGTGATGTACCGCCGGTGGTCGCGCTGAAAAGACTCGCTGAACACGGCGCGGATCAGCTCTTCCTTCTGCTCGACAAACCGCGTCAGGTCCTTCGGGTCCTCCGGCGTGAAGATGGGCGCCGGTTTGTCGTAGACGATCGTCGCCCCGTTGGCGCCGTCGGCGTGGAACTGCGACAGGCCGATGACGCGGTCGCTGACAAACAACGCCTCGTTCAGCTCGTGCGTGACGATGATCACCGTGTACGGCGGCGCCACGCCCCGGGCGCGGGCCTCGGTGTTCTCGGCGTACAGCTTCAGCAGCATCAGCTGCAGCTCTTCGCGCGTGGCCTCGTCCAGGGCGCCGAAGGGCTCGTCTAGCAGCAGCACGCGTGGCTGCATCACCAGGGCCTGGGCGATGGCCACCCGCTGCCGCATGCCGCCGGACATCTGGCTAGGGTACTGGTTGCGGGCCTCGTACAGGCCGACCTTCCGCAGCATGGCGTCGGCTTCCTCCAGGTGCCGCCGGCGGAGCCGCCGCCACGCGGAGAAAGCGAACCAGCGGTAGGCGGTGCTCGTCTGGTCGAGCATCAGGCCGAAGGCGACGTTCTGCCGGGCGGTGAGGAAGTCGAACAGGCTGTAGTGCTGGTAGACGATGCCGACGTCGCGCGTGGGCCTGGTGACCGCGGCGCCGCCCACCAGGACCTGCCCGCTGGTGGGCGGGTGGGTGCCGAGGATGGCCCGCAGCAGAGTCGACTTGCCGCACCCGCTGGGCCCGACCAGCGCCACCACCTGCCCCGCGTCGACGCGTAGGTTCACGCCGCAGAGCACACGGTTGGCGCCGTAGGCGTGGTGCAGGTCAACAACTTCCAGGTTCGCCATGCCCGCACGATAGCAGCCCGCCGCGGGCGGATGAAGCAGGCCGGGCGGCGTCGCGGCTCGCGGCGGTTGGCGGCACGCTATAATCCGCCGCGGCGAAGCATGTTGCAGCCGGGTGGCGTGGGCCGCTCCGCGCGGCGTCGCCACGCCGCCAACACCACTCGGCCAACACCACTCGGCCAACACAGACGAGGCCCCCGCGGTGAGCCACAACTACGCCTTCTTCACGCAGTTCGCGCGGCTGCTCAACTCCGGGCAGAGCCGCAGCGTGCTGCTGTGCGGCAACATCTACGACGTGTTCTGGGACGGCGAGGACTACACGCCGCTGATCCCCTACCTGCTGAAGAAGACCGACACGCCCGGCCTGCTGCAGGTGGTGTACGAGCTGAACGGCCCGGTGCGTATGTCCGACGCCCACCGCCAGCGGCTGCGGGGCGCGTGGGTCGAGTGGAAGTCCGGCGTCGACGCCAACACGCTGGCCCTGCAGGAGCTGCGGCAGCGCGGGTCGCAGCTGGAGCTCTACCAGGAAGAGTTCGACCGGCACCTGCGCGACGCCACGGGCAACCCCACGCTGGCGCTGGAGCTGCTGCGGCAGCTCACGGTGTGCTCCCGCGCGGCGCTGCGCGAGAACCTGCTGATCATCGTCGAGGCGGCCGACATGCTGCTGCCCGCGGGTGGCGCGGTGTCGAGCCTGAACGACCGCCAGCTGCGACGCATCAGCATTGTGCACGACTGGTTCGGCGACCCCGATTTTGTCGATGGGAGCGACTCGGTCTGCCTGCTGGGCGAATCGAAGAGCCTCATCCAGGCCCGCATCGCACGGATGCCGCAGGTGCTCAGCGTCGACGTGCCGGCGCCGCCGCTCGGCGAGCGGGTCCGGTACATCGACTGGCGCCTCAAGACCCAAGAGCCCAAGCCCACGCTGTGGTCCTCGCACGAGGCGCTCGGCGAGTGCACGGCGGGGCTCTCCACGCACGCCATCCGGCAGATGCTGTCCGGCGCCGCGTACACGGGCCAGCCGCTCACGCCGGCGTCGGTGTTCGACAAGGTCGAAGAGTTCATCCGCACACAGCTGGGCGACGACGTCGTGGAGTTCAAAAAGCCCGAGCACACGCTGCGCGACGTCGTGGGCTTCAGCCGGCTGAAGGCCTTCCTCAGCGAGCAGCTGATCCCGCGGTTCAAGGCGAAGGGGAACAAGGCGTTGCCGGGCGCCGCGGTGGCCGGCGCCATCGGCAGCGGCAAGACGTTCATCTTCGAGGCCGTGGCCGCCGAGCTCGACCTGCCGGTCCTGGTGCTCAAGAACGTCCGCAGCCAGTGGTTCGGCCAGACGGACGTCATCTTCGAACGCCTCCGCCGGGTGCTGGACGCGCTGGACAAGGTGGTGATCTTCGTCGACGAGGCGGACACACAGTTCGGCCGCGTCGACTCCACGGCGCACGACACCGAGCGGCGGCTCACCGGCAAGATCCAGCAGATGATGAGCGACCCCAAGCTGCGGGGGCGGGTGCTGTGGCTGCTGATGACCGCCCGCATCCACCTGCTCTCGCCCGACATCCGCCGGCCCGGCCGGGTGGGCGACCTCATCATCCCGGTGCTAGACCCGACGGGCGAGGACCGCCGCGACTTCATCCGCTGGACCCTGGGCGCCGTGAAGCTGGCGGCGGAGCAAACCAGCGATGACACACCCGCCGCGGGCGACGCGGCAACACCCATAGAAGACCTTGTCGCAGAATTCGACGAGTCGCTGCTGCCGCCCGAGTACTCGGCCGCGGCGTTCGCCTCGCTGCGGTCGCTGCTCTTGGCGACGGAGCCAACGACGCTCCAAGAGGTCCGCGACGCGGTGCACGACCAGCTGCCGCCCGCCATCGGCCTGACGCGTGAGTACCAGACGCTGCAGGCGTTGGTGAACTGCACCCGCCGGTCGCTGCTGCCCGACCCCGAGACGCCGCTGGAGGCACGCGAGGCGTGGGAGGCACGCCTGCGGGAGCTGGAGCTGCAGGGCATCTCGTGAGCCGGCGGGCGGCAAATAGACGCACCGGCGGGGGCGCGTTACTTTTTGCGGTGGCGGCGGGCACGCCGCCGGCAAGATCGCCAGCCGCCCGGCGAAGACCTTGGCGACACCACACCGGCGAACCTACCCCCACAGGAAGCACCCCCATGCACCACCGCCCCAGCCGCCCCGCCCCGCTGTGCGTGGCCGCCGGTCTCGCCGCCGGGCTGGCCGCCGCGCTCCTTTGCTCGGTTGCTCCGGCGCAGCAGCGTTTCTCAGAGATCACCGGCCAACTAGCCGTCGAGCCGGTTAAGCAGGACGCGGCCGTTAACGTGCCGTTCATCACCTGGGGCGGCGACGCGGCGACGTTCTACGCCAACGGCGGGCTGAAGACGCAGGCCGGCTCGCTGTACGCCCAGCAGGGCCTCAAGCTCAACCTCACGCCGGGCGACGACTTCGTGCAGCAGGTCAAGGACTACATGGCGGGCAAGTCGCCCTTCCTGCGGGGCACGTTCCGCATGCTGGGGCAGGCCAGCGAGGTCATCGGCAAAGACCCGCGGACCAAGCCCGTGGTGGTGCTGCAGCTCTCCTGGAGCGGCGGCGACCACATCGTGGCCCGCGAAGGGCTCAAGACGCTCAACGACCTGAAAAGGCCCGACAAGAAGGTCAAGATCGCCTGCCAGCAGGGCGGGCCGCACGTCGGCCTGTTGTACGACGCGCTGGCCGCCGCGCAGCTGACGAACGACGACGTCGAGATTGTGTTCGTCCCCGACCTGACCGGCCCCAACGGCGCCGCCGAGAAGTTCCGCACCGACCCGTCGATCGACGCCTGCTGCGTGATCACGCCCGACATGCTGGGCCTGACCGGCGGGCTGGACGCCACGGGCTCCGGCGCCGAGGGCACCGTGGCGGGCGCCCGGGTGCTGGTCTCCACGCAGAACATGTCCCGCTCGATCGCCGACGTCTACGCCGTGCGGAGCGACTGGTTCAAGGCCAACCGCGGCGAGGTCGAGAAGTTTGTCGCCGGCTACCTCAAGGCGACCGAGGCCGTCAAGCAGCAGCGCGACAGCTTCGAGGAGTCGCAGCGCCTGTCGGCCGACTACCGCAAGCTGCTCACCATGTGCCAAGAGATCTTTGGCGAAGAGGTGCTGCCCACGCTGGAAGTAGACGCGCACGGCCTGCTGCTCGACTGCCGGTTTGTGGGGCTGCCGGGCCAGATCGCCTTCTTCGAGCAGTCCGGCAACCTCAACGGCTTCAACCCCAAGCTCTCCGCAGCGCTCGACCTGGCCACCAAGTGGGGCTACGCGTCCAGCCGCACCGGGTTCGACCCCGCGGGGTTCGACTACCAGCAGATCGCCAAGCTGGCGGGCGTCGAGTACGTGAAGCCGGCCACGACGGTCCAGGGCGAGGGCATCACCGAGTTCCTGGACGACGACCTGCAGCAGGGCACCATCGTCAGCTTCACCATCGCCTTTGAGCCCAACCAGAAGGAGTTCTCCGTCGACCGCTACGGCGCCGAGTTCGACCGCGCGCTCCAGTCGGCCAGCACCTTCGGCGGCGCCGCGGTGGTGGTGCGTGGGCACTCCGACCCCACCAAGACGCTGGTCGAGCTGATCAAGGCCGGCATGTCCAAGGGCGTGATCAAGCGGACCGGCCAACGCGGCGCCTACCGCTACTTCCTGAGCAGCCCGCAGGGCTCCAAAGAGCTCGACCTGACGCAGATGAACGAGATGGTGCGGCTGATCAAGTCCGGCGCGTTCGAGGGGGGCGGCGTCGGGCCGCTCCGCACGATGCAGGCCGCCCTGAACCTATCGCAGGCCCGGGCCGAGGCGGTCAAGCAGGCGATTGTCGACTACGCCAAGCAGCGGGGCATCAACGTCAACCTCAGCCAGCTGCAGCCGCTGGGCGCGGGGATCTCCGACCCCGTGATCGCCAAGCCGTCGAGCATGGCCGAGGCGCGGCAGAATATGCGTGTCGAGTTCCGCATCGTGAAGGTCAACCCCGAAGAGCTGTCGGACTCGGACTTCGACTTTTAGCCCCGACTTCTAGCGCCGCCGCGCACCGGCGGCCCCGAACACAACACCCGTCACGCAACACCCCGTCACACAGCAACCCGCCACGCACCGGAGACGAACCATGGCCCGCTGGATGCCGATTGCCGCCCTGGCCGCGGCCTTGTTGGGGGCGCCCCGCGTCGACGCAACGGGCGGGCTCCGCGTGGTGGTGGTGCTGGACAACTCGGGCTCGATGCGTGACTGGATGCCCGGCGGCGGCACCCGGATCGAGGCCGCCAAGCAGGCCCTGCTGACCGTCCTGCGGCAGACGCCCGCCGACGCCGAGGTCGGCCTGCTGCTGCTGAACCCCGCCCGCGGCGAGCCTTGGCTGGTGCCGCTAGGGCCGGTGGATCAGGACGCCGTCCGCTCGGCGGTGGACCGGATCGAGGCCGACGGCCCCACCCCGCTGGGCAACGCGATGAAGACCGCGGCGGACGCCCTGCTGGAGGCCCGCGAGGCCGCCCGCTACGGCGACTACAAACTGCTGATCGTCACCGACGGCGAGGCCAACCGACCCAAGCGGGTGCAGCGGTACCTGACCGACGTGCAGTCGCGTGGCTTGCTGGTCGACGTCATTGGCGTGGCCATGCAGGGCGAGCACAGCCTGGCCCGGCGGGCCAACACCTACCGCGCGGCGGACGAGCCCGCCTCGCTCGAGCAGGCCATCTCCGAGGTGGTGCTGGGCGAAAGCGGCAGCGGCGGCTCTGGCGACGGCGGCACGGGCGACGGCGGCACGGGCGACATGACCGCCGACGCCGACTTCGACCTGATCGCCCCGCTGCCCAACGAGCTAGCGATGGCCGCCGTCACTGCCCTGGCCAGCCCCGCCAACACGCCCATCGGCGAGCCGGTGGCCGTCCTGCCCGGCGGCCCACCGGTTGTGCCCGGAGCGGGCGACGCCGGGGGCGGCGACGGGGTGGGCAGCGGGCCGCTGATACGGCTGCTGATCGTCGCGGCGCTGGGCGTCTTCATCCTGCGGGCGATCGCGTCCAAAGCGAAGGCCAACTAAGCTAGCCACGCGGGCGGAGCGGTCCGCCCCGCCAGCTCCCGCTAACCCCGCACAACCGCATCACCAGGAGCCGACGCCCGTGTCTAAAGGCAAGCTGCTTGCCGTCGCGATCGTCTGGCTCGTGATCCTCGCCACGGGCGTCGTGGTGTGGAAGTTCGCCTTCGCGCCCGTCGTTGAGCGGACGCAGGCCGAGAAAGAGGCCGCCGAGGCACGCCAGCGGGAAGAGGCCCTCCGGCGGGGCGGGTCGCAGAGCGTCTACAGCCGGCAGGTCACCATCCGGCTGGACGGCTTCAGCGGCTACGCGGTGCTGCGGTCCGACGCCTTCGAGAAGCAGCTGCGTGACCGCGGCATCCGGCTCCGCCTGGTAGACGACGGCGCCGACTACCCGGCCCGGCTGAAGGCCCTTGCACGCGGCGACGCGGACCTGGCGGTCTTCACCATCGACGCGCTGGTGAAGGCCAGCGCCGCGGCGGGCGACCTGCCGGCGACGATCGTCGCGCTGGTCGACGAGACCGCCGGCGCCGACGCGGTGGTGACGTACAAATCCGCCATCGCCAGGGTAGACGACCTGAACGACCCCGACGCGCGGTTCGTCGTCACCCCGGACTCGCCCAGCGAGACGCTCGCCCGCGTCGTGGTGTCGCGCTTCCAGCTGGACCGCATGAACGCCGACCCGCTGATCAAGGTCAAAGACCCGGCGGCCGTGGTGGCCAAGTACCGCGCGTCACGCGCCGCCGACAAGCTGGCCTACGTGGCGTGGGAGCCCTACGTCAGCCAAATGCTCAAGAACGACCGGATGCACGTGCTGGTAGACAGCTCGCGGTTCCCGTCGGCGATTGTCGACGTGCTGGTGGCCAGCGACGACATGATCGCCAAGAACCGCGACACCGTGCTCGACGTGGTGCGGGCGTACTTTGAGGCCAACACGCTGTACCGCGACCAGGCCGCCCGCGTGAAGCTGGTGCTGGCCGACGCGGCGGCGGGCGGAGCCCGGCTCACCCAGGCGGAGGCCACGCGGCTGGTGGACGGCGTGTGGTGGAAGAACGCCCGCGAGAACCAGGCCCACATGAAGCGGTCCGCCCCCGGCGGCGGCCGCCGGCCTGCGGGCCTGCCGCACGTGGAGGACATGATCGACAGCATCACGGCCGTCCTGCTCGAGACGGGCGCCATCGCTGCCGACCCCACGGGCGGCAACCCCAACTACCTGTACAACGACTTGATCTGGGAGGACCTGTCCGGCTTCGAGCCCGGCCGCGGCGGCGAGCAGGTGCGGGGCGTCCGGCTGCCACGCCTGAGCGACGCGCAGTGGAAGAGCCTGGTAGAGGTGGGCGCCGCCCGGGCGCCGACGCTGGTCTTCCCCCGCGGGTCGGCCCGGCTCACCGGCCGCAGCCAGTCGCTGCTGGACGAGCTGGCGAGTTCCCTCCAAGCAACGCGGTTCTATGTTATCGTGCGGGGAAACGCGTCCCGGCGGGGCGACGCCGAGGCGAACCGGCGCCTCGCCGAGCAGCGGGCCAAGGCCGTCGAGCAGTACCTGGTGCGTAGCGGCGTCGACGCCGACCGCATCCGCGCCCTGGGCGTCGAGCCCTCCGGCAGCACCAGCGTGACCTTTGTCCTCGGCGAGCCGCCCTACTAGCACCCTACTGGCACCCTACTGGGACCCAGCACAACCCGGCCGCCCCCGCGCCCACGGCGCCGGGCGGACAACGCACCCGCAACCGCATGTCTCGTCACGGCGATGGACGACGTCAAGAAGAAAGTTCTGCTGGACCTCTTCGTGTCGCCCTGGACCGTCGCGCCGGTAGTCGCCGGCCTGAGCGCGTGGCTGCTGTCCTGGGGCGTCGACGGCAGCACCACGCTGAACCTGCTGGGCCTGGCGGGCGTGCTCACCGGCATTGGGGTGCAGGCGTCGCGGCTGGTGTTCGGCCTAGAAAAAATCACCGAGCGGGCCCACGGCTACCTGACCGAGAAGGAGCACGCCGAGCGTGAAGCAGAGCTCGACCGGCTGGCGGCGCGGCTCCGCAGGGACGAAGACCCCCGCACGCAGCAGTGCCTCGACCGCCTGCGGAAGCTCCGCGAGGTGTTCGAAGCCGAGCCGCCCGCCGGCCACGCCGCCCAGTCGATCAAGGGGCAGGTGGACCGGCTGTTCGAGGCGTCGGTCCGGCAGCTCGAGCGGGCCTACACCCTGTGGGAGCGGGCCCAGAGGCTGCCGGCCGGCACCCGCGGGCCGCTGCTCAAGGAGCGGGCCGCGGCGGTCAACGAGGTGGTGCTGTCGGCCAACCACCTGACCCGCACCGTCGAGCAGTTCCACGCCTTCCAGGTGAAGGACTCCGACGACGAGCTGGCGAAGCTACGCGAAGAGCTGGACGCGACGATCGAGGTCGCCCGCCGGGCGGACGAGCTGATCGGCTCGCTGGACGGGCCATCGATCTACGACGAATCGGAGTTCGACCCCGCCCGCCACGGGGCGGACCAAGGCGAGTAACCACCGGCCGCGGCGAAGGGCATTTTAACCGCCACAGCAGAGTACGCCGCCCGGCAGCCGGGCGTCCCCGGCACACGGCATCCAACACGCGGGCATCGAACACCGAACCGGCCACGCGGCCCGGCGCCCGCTTCACCAACACCTGCAGCAGCACGAGGGGGTGCGATGTTCAAGGCAATCGGCAAGTACGCGCGGGCCATCTGGTACCTGATGACGTTCCGCGTCAACAAGGCGAGCGAGACGCTCCGCATGAACCCGGGCGTGGTGTCGGCCAACTACGACCGGATCATCGACGAGAAGCGGGGCCGCATCAACCAGTACAAGGACGCCATCAGCGCGATGATCGCCCAGGAGGAGACCAAGAAGCAGAAGCTGAAGGTCGTGACCGAGGAGATCGAGAAGCTGGAGAAGCTCAAGGCCGGCGCCGCGGCCAAGGCCCAGCAGGTGGCCGCCCGCCACAACGGCGACGTCGAGGCCACACGCAACGACCCCGAGTACCAGAAGTGCCAGTCCGCGTTCCGCGACTTCTCCGGGACTTTGGCCGAGAAGCGCGCCCGCGCCACCGAGATCGAGGGCGACATCGAGGGCCTGATGGAGAACGTCAACCGCCACAAGCTGCAGATCCAGTCGCAGATGCGTGAGCTCGAGAAGCTGGGCGAGGAGAAGCACGACGCCGTGGCCAGCATCCTGTCGGCCCGCGAGGAGAAACAGATTGCCGACCTGATGACCGGCCTGTCCGAGGACAAGACCAGCGAGGAGCTCCGCGAGCTGCGCGAGCTCCGCAACAAGGCGTCGGCCAAGGCACGGGTGAGCCGCGAGCTGGCCGGGCTGGACACCAAGCAGGCGGAGGCCGAGTTTATGGACTACGCCGAGGCGAGCCAGGCGGACGACGAATTCGACGCCCTGATCGGCCTGACGAAAGAGGCGCCCGCCACGCCGGCCGTCGGCGAGCAGCCGACCAAGATCCCCGAGGCCTAAGCCGACCAGGATCTCAAGGGCCTAAGCCGACCAAGATTCCCCAGGCGTGAGCCGACGGCGTAGCCGCCTTCCGGCCGCGCTACGCGAGAAGCAGCAAAGCAAAAACCCACACCAGCAAGGAGACCGCCCCCGGCGGTAAGCAGCATGAAGTCGCGCAGCACAACCGCGTTCCCCCACCTCAAACTCACAGCGGCGCTGGCCGCGTTGCTCTTGGCGCCGGTGGCCGGCTGCGGCGGCGGCAAGGGCGGCGGCCCCGCGGCCGACGCGCCGTCGTTCAGCCTGGCGTGGAGCGAGTACCCCAGCTGGTCTGTCTTCGGCGTCGCCCACGAGAAGGGGCTGATCGACAAGGCCGAGGGCAAGATGGGCGAGGTCGAGAAGAAGTGGGGCGTCGACATCGTCCTGGTCCAGGCGGACTACGACGCCTGCCTGAACCAGTACGGCAGCTCGACCGTCGACGCCGTCTGCATGACCAACATGGACAGCCTGGCGCCGGCCACGGGGCGGGACTCCGTGGCGGTCCTGCCGACCTCGACCAGCGCGGGGGCCGACGCGTGCGTGGCCGTCGGCGCCGGGTCGATCGAGGACCTCAAGGGCGTCCCCACCTTCGGCCTGGAGCTCTCGGTCTCGCAGTACGCCTTCGAGCGGTGCCTGGAGAAGAAGGGCCTCGACCCGGCGGACTACGAGTTCCGCAACATGGACCCCGCCAACGCCGCGCAGGCCATGCAGGCCGGCGACGCCGAAGTGCGGTCCATCATGGTGTGGAACCCGTTTGTGCTGCAGACGCTGCGTGACCGCGAGGGCGCCAAGCGGATGTTCGACTCCACGGAGATCCCCGAAGAGATCATCGACATGGTGGTGGTCAGCAAGTCCGCCCTAGAGAAGGAGGGGGGCGACAAGTTCGCCAAGGCGGTGATCGACGCCTTCTACCGCGTCAACGCAATGCTGGCGGACGAGGCCACCCGGCCCGATACGCTAACGGCCCTGGGCGAGAAGTTCTCTAGCCTCGGCGTCGAAGACATGGAGGTCGTTGTGACCGAGACCCAGATGTACAAGACGGCCGAGGAGGGGATCGCCCTGTTTGAGAAGGCGGACTTCCAGGCGAAGATCATGCCGATGGTGGTCGACTTCTGCGTGGCGAACAAGATCGTTGAGGAGAAGCCCACGGTTGGCTTCGCCGACACGGCCGCGCAGCTCAACTTCGACGCGTCGTACATGAAGGCCGTCTCCAGCGAGTAGCCGCGCCGCGCTGTCTGCCACCACGCCCCACGGGGCTGGGTTCTGCCCGGCCCCGTTTTTGTTGCGCACCCGGTCGTTGCCCTTAAGCGGATTCGTCGTTGGTGTGGGCGCTCGGCTTGCGCCCGCAGGCGCGGCTTTGTCGGCCTGCATCGCCGATGCACCACACCGCCTGCTTCGGCCTCCGCGCCACGCCAGCGTCCGCCACGCCGAGGCGCTCACACCACCTCCGAATCCGCTCTAGCGGGGAAAAGTTCCCCGCTGCCGGCTGACTTACGGGCGCCGGCGGCGGCTGGTATTTTGACAAACAACACGCCGGCCGGGGCCGCGGCGCCGGCGGGCCCTCGCAGACTCTTTGCCGATCGGGAAGCCGCCATGATCCGCCAGCCGATCGGCCGACGAGCGACCATCGCCCTGGGCGCCGCCAGCTTCGCCGCCCTGCTGGCTGGCTACGCGTGGCTGTCGCACCGCGCGCACGTTGAGAACCCGCGCAACAGGACGCTGCCGAACCTGTCGCAGTTTGTCGAGGGCTGGCAGCGGCTGGCCACCGGCGACCGCGGCATCGACCTGCCGGCCGACGCCTGGGCCTCCGGCTCGCGGCTGGCGCTGGGCGTCGGCGCCGGGGTGCTGCTGGCCTTCGCCACGGGGCTGGCCATGGGCTGCTTCACGTGGGTGCGGGCCCTGCTCGAGCCGCCGCTGTCGTTCTTCGCCAAGATCCCGCCGACGGCCATGCTGGCGGTGTACTTTGTGCTGTTCGGCGCCACTTCGATGCAGATCTACGTGGCGCTCATCGCCCTGGGCGTCTTCCCGACGCTGGCCCAGTCGATCGCCCAGGCGGCCGAGAAGGACGTCGACGACCACACCATCTACAAGTCGTACACGCTGGGCGCCTCGAACTTTGAGGTGGTGTGGCAGGTGGTGCTCCGGCAGGTGCTGCCGCGGATCATCGAGAGCACCCGCCTGCAGATCGGCCCCGCCATGGTCTTCCTGATCGCTGCCGAGTACTCGCTGGCGGACGTCGGCTTCGGCTACACGCTGCGGATGCAGTCGCGCCTGCAGAACATGAACGTCGTGTACACGTACCTGGCGCTGCTGGCCCTGTCCGGCCTGCTGATCGACGCCGGCCTGACGCTGCTGCGGCGGCGGCTGTGCCCGTGGTTCGGCAAGTAACGCCGGACGCGCCGCTACAGGTCGATGCCGTCGAGCTCGTCCAGCAGGCCGTCGAGCACCCCGTCGAGCGCGTCCCGGGGCTTGGCGCCGCGGTCTTCTTGCCGCTTGGGCACGCCGACGCTGGCGCCCACCAGGTCCCGCCCCGCCTTGAGCAGCTGCTCGTCGCGCTCCCGCACGGCGACGTCCACCGCCTTGTCGGCGCCCGGCGCGCCGGGGTCGGGCGCGCCGAACAGCTTCGACAGGTCGATCTTCATCGGCCCGCCCACCTCCGGGCTGCCGGCGATGGTGGGCGTCTTGTGCTGCGGGAACATGATGGCGTTCTCCGGGCACACGCGGCTGCACGCGGGGCAGCCCTTCCGGCAGTTGTCCGGCTGCTCCACCAGGAGCGTCTCCTGCGCGTCCAGCCCGTACACGCCGAACAGGCAGAAGTCGATGCACTCCATGCAGTTGGTGCACCGCGAGTAGTCGATCACCGGGTACCACCGCCGCGGCGGAGGCTTAACGGCGGGGGACGCGGGGCTGATCGCCAACGCGTCGCGAGCCGCGCCGCCCACGGCGGGCGAGTGAGCCGGGTCGTCCACGGCCCCGGCCCCAGCTTCTGCCCCGGCCCCGGCCCCAGCAGAATCCTCCGATGCAAGCCCACCGAGCAACCCAACCCCGCCGATCGACACCGTCTCGACCGCCCCCTCGGCCATGATCCTCCGGACCTCAGCCAGGTACGGCTCAGCGGAGTCGTGCGTCCGCAGGTCGAGGCAGTAGATCGACCGGCGTGGCGTGGGGCGGGTGTCGATTACGCGGGGCTTGTCGTCACGCTCGGCGCCGCCGCCCCGCTCTGCTTCGTCGTCGTCGTCTTCGCTCTGGCCATACGCGGGGATGAGCGACTCGCCCGCGGCGCCACGCACGCCGTGACGGTCGAGCGTCCAGCGGGCGGCCCGCGGGTAGATCCAGCTGCAGACGATCAGGTCGCTGGCCACGCTCTGCAGGCCTACGACCTCGGGCGTGTCGCCCTGCAGGTTGTACAGGTGCGGCACCAACGCCACGTCGACGCCCCGCTCGCCCAGCAGGCCGCCCACGATGGCCTCCTCCACCGCCCGCTTCTTCGGGTTGTGGCTCTGGCCCTGGCTGACAACAACGGTGAATCGTCTAGGCACGGGTTTTGGAACCGCCGATGCACACGGATGAACGCGGATAGCTGGGGCTGCTAGCCGCTGCGAGGCCGTTTGATTCCGACCCTAGAGCGGATTCGCCAGCCGCGACGTCATCGTAGCATACATGGATCGGCTTTTGCTGCTCGACACAAAGACGCGTTGTGCCCAGCTTGTGGCCGAATGCGTCGCGGCAGGCCTTCTCTACCTATCCCGCCCCTGCGCGTATTTACGCCCGGCACGCACCGCCGATGGCCTCATCCGCGGCGCCGTTTCCGGTCATCTGCGTCCATCCGCGTCCATCTGTGGTTCCTAGCTGTTCGCCTGCCCCTTGATCAGCCGCTGGGTGACCTGCCAGGCCGCTTCGAGATGCTCCAGGTACTCGGCGGGGGAGAGCAGCCCGTCGCCGGCGACCTGCAGCTCCAGCAGCCAGCCGCTGCCGTACTTGTCGACGTTGATCGCCGAGGGGTCGGCCATCAACACGCCGTTGACCGCGGTCACGGCGCCCGCCAGCGGGGCGTAGAGCGAAGACTCGGCCTTCTGGCTCTCGATCTGGCCGATCTCTTGCTTCTCGGCCAGCGTGGCGCCAGGCTCGACGTCCCAGTCTAGGAAGTACACGTCCTGCAGCAGCCGCACCGCGTACGCCGAGAAGCCGAACCGCCAGACGCCGGGCCGCTGCTGCTGGGCCCACATGTGGTTCTTTGCGTACGAGCGGTCGACCGGGAACTCGGCGCGAAACTCCCCCATCATGAAGTGCAGCTCATCGGCCATTTAAGACAGCCGCAGATCGACGCAGATAAACGCAGGTCGAACAGTCGACCACGAAGAAGACAATAGACACGGAGACAACGGGCACGAAAGCAATGCTTCTGTTCCTTAACACCCTTCGTGCTCCTGGTGGGAGACAGCTGAGTTTATCTGCGGCGATCAGCGG
>JBCCQL010000027.1:0-15450 GCA_039024355.1 Planctomycetota bacterium | reverse complement strand
CGGCCGACGCCGCGCAGCGTGTGCTGGTCCGCCAGCTCTCGACCGACGTCGGGCAGCGGACGCTCGACGCACGCGAGCTCCGCCAGCGCGAGCCGAAGCGCGCCCTCGAGCTGCTCACCGAGATGCGTGACGAGGTCGAGTCTTCGAGCCTCACCGACGAGTACCGCCGCCGGCTTGTCCGCCGCGTCGATCAAGCGATCGCCGACACCGAGCGGTACATCAGCGACAACCGCGCCCGGATCGAGTCCGACGAGCGGAACGCGGCCGTGCTGGCCGACGTCGAGCGGTCGCGCGCCGCGCGGCTGAAGCTGCAGGAGAAGAAGGCGTCGATGGTCGACCAGTTCAACCGCCTGCTCGACGAGCAGCGCTACGCCGAGGCGGAGCTCATCGCCAAGCAGCTGCGCGAGATGCTGCCCAACGACGAGCTGGCGATCCAGATTTGGCAGAACGCCAAGTTTATGCGGCGGGAGATGATGAACCGGCAGATGCGGCTCGCCCGCGAGGAGGGGACGTTCCAGCAGTACCTCGACGTCGAGAACAGCGCCAACCCAACCGTGTTTGACGGCCAAGAGATGGCGTACAACAGCCGCACATGGGGCGATGTCCGCGGGCGCGAGCGGCTCACGGGCCGGACCAGCCGGCTGTCGGAGACCGAGCTGCAGATCGAGCAGAAGCTCAAGACGCCCGTGCAGATGCGCTACCGCGACCGGCCGCTGAGTGAGGTCATCGACGACCTCGCCCAGATCACCGGCGTGAACATCCACCTCGACCCGCAGGGGCTGAGCCAAGAGGGCGTCTCGAGCGACACGCCCGTGACGCTCGACTTGGGGCGCGAGGTGATGCTCAAGAGCGCGCTGAACCTGATCCTCGAGCCGCTGCGGCTGGGCTACGTCATCAAGGACGAGGTCCTGAAGATAACCAGCGAGCAGCTGCGAGACGGCGAGGTGTACGCCCTTCCGTACTACGTGGCGGACCTGGTGACGCCGATCCCCAACTTCGTGCCGAGCAACAACATCGGCCTGGCCGGGCTGATCAACGACGCCCACGCGGCGCTGGGCTACGGCAACGGGATGGGCGGCCCCGGGCCGATGGCCATGGTCTCTGGGCGCCGGCCGGGCATGCCGGGGCAGGCCAACTCAGACGTGCTGGCGCAGGTCGGCAGCGGCCCGCAGTTTGGGCCGGGCCCCGGCGCCGCGCTGCCGCTGGGCGGCGGCGGCCCCTCGCCGGGCGGCGGCGCCAACGCCGACTTCGACTCGCTGATCGACCTGATCGTCTCGACCGTGGACTCCACCAGCTGGGCCGACAACGGCGGCGGCGAGGCAGAGATCCGCCCGTACGTCAACAACCTGAGCCTGGTCATCAGCCAGACGCAGGCCAACCACGAGGCGATCGCCGACCTGCTGGAGCAGCTCCGCCGGCTGCAGGACCTGCAGATCACCATCGAGGTCCGCTTTATCCGGCTCAACGACAGCTTCTTTGAGCGGATCGGCATCGACTTCGACGTGAACATCAACGACGCCACCAGCGGCACGGGCGACCTGACGCCCGGCGCCTCGTTCGAGACGCCGCGCACCAGCCAAACGGTGGGCATCCTCGAGCCGATCAACGACGCCTCGTTCCCGGCCTTCACCACCGACCTGGACGTGCCGTTCCGGCAGGGCAGCTTCGGCGTGGCGGTGCCGCAGTTCGGCGGGCCGGTGGCGGGGGCGGCCTCGTTCGGCTTCGCCATCCTGAGCGACATCGAGGCGTACTTCCTCATCAACGCCGCCCAGGGCGACCAACGCACCAACGTGCTGAACGCCCCCAAGGTGACGCTATTCAACGGGCAGACCGCCTTCGTGGCGGACGCCTCGCAGCGGCCGTTCGTCATCAGCGTGGTGCCGGTGGTGGGCGAGTTCGCCGCCGCCCAGCAGCCGGTGATCGTCGTCCTGTCCGAGGGCACCATGATGAATATCCAGGCCGTGGTGTCCGACGACCGCCGCTACGTACGGCTGACGGTAGTGCCGTTCTTTAGCCAGATCGGCGACGTCGACGAGTTCACCTTCGAGGGCCAGACCAGCAGCGACACCTCCAGCAGCTCGACCGACACCGACGACGACGGCACCGACGAGTCAGGCACGCAGAGCGAGAACGTCAGCCGCAGCGGCACCACGGTGCAGCTGCCGACGTTCCAGTTCGTCTCGGTCTCAACCACCGTGAGCGTGCCCGACGGCGGCACGGTGCTGCTGGGCGGCATCAAGCGGCTGAGCGAGGGACGCAACGAGTTCGGCGTGCCGCTGCTCTCCAAGCTGCCGTACATCAACCGGCTGTTCCGCAACGTGGGCATCGGCCGCGAGACCGACAGCCTGATGATGATGGTCACGCCGCGGATCATCATCCAAGAAGAAGAAGAACAGAAACTCGGCATCTCGGGCAACTGAGCCGGCCGAGCGAGCAGCTTCCCCCCTGAAGGGCTGTCGCGGTGGGTCCGCCCGCCGCGGCGGCCCTTTTTTGGTGATTGGTGATTGGTGATTGGTGATTGGTGATTGGTGATTGGTGATTGGTGATTGCTGATTGCTGATTGCTGATTGGGGATTGGGGATTGGGGATTGGGGATTGGGGACGGGGGGCGGGGGAAGGGTTTTGCGGGTTGTTGGTTGTGGCTGCCTCCTAGAATGCGGCATGCAAGCAAATCGCTGGATCGTTGCGGCTGGGGTATACGGGGCGTTGGGGCTCGCGATTGGCGCCTTCGGCGCGCACGGGCTTCCGAAAAACCTGGCGGCGCTCGGCTTTGGCTCGGAGGATATCGCCGCGCGGCTGGAGATTTTTGAGACCGGCGCGCGGTACCACATGTACGCGGCGATGGCGGTGCTTGGCGCCGGCGTGGCGGGGCTTTCCCGGCCGCATCGAGCCTGGGGCATTGCGGCGGCGCTGCTGCTTTCTGGGTCCGTCCTCTTCAGCGGGCTGCTCTACGCCCTGGCTTTCGTGGGCGATGGCTGGCGTTGGCTCGGCGCCGTCGTGCCAGTGGGCGGGCTGCTGCAGATCGCGGGGTGGATCGCCATCGCCGGTGCGGGCGCCAGCACACGGCCCGGCAACCAAGCGGCCGATCCTAGCGACCCGCGGCAGTAATCCGCGACTGCTTCATGGCCCGGCGACCGCCTGACTACACTGGGGCTGTGCCACTAGTTGCCGCCCCAGTCCAATCGCTGAGCTTTACCCGCCGCTAAGCCCGGCCCGCCGCCGTGAACGACCCCGCGTCGCTGCCCGAACAGCCGCCCCAACCGCCGCCGCGGAGCCAACCGCAGCCGACGGGCCAGCCGACGGGCCCGCGCGTCGCCGCTGTCACCTCGCGCAGCGCCGCGGAAACGTTCCTGCTCCCCGCCGCCGGCGAGCCCGAGAAGCAGAGCGAAGACGTCGCCCTGGCCGCCGCGTTGGTCCAGTCGGGCTACCTGACGGATCGGCAGGTCAGCGCGGTGCTGCGTGGCTGGACCGTCCACGGCGAGACGCCGCTGGCCGAGCACCTGCGGCAGGCCAGCCCGCTGACCGAAGAGCAGCTTGCCGAGCTGCGTGCCGGCGCCGCCGCTAAGGCGTCGGCCGTGATGGCGTCGCTGAGCGTTGAGCGTTCCGGCGGGGCGGCAAGCGATGAGGCGGCGCCGGATCTGTCGGCCTCGCTCTCGCTGGTCGAGACGCTCGAAAAGATTGACGAGACCGGCCGGGTCGCCCGGCTGCTGGGCGTCAGCGTCGCGGCGGGCGGCGCCGAGCACTCGGCCCGCCGGTCGGACGCCCGCTACAGGCTGATCCGCAAGCTGGGGCAGGGCGGGCTGGGCCGCGTTTGGCTGGCGCGCGACGAAGACCTGCAGCGGCTGGTCGCCCTGAAAGAGATCACCAGCGCCGGCGACGCCAGCCAGCGGACCATCGTCCGATTCCGCAACGAGGCCGAGATCACCGGCCGGCTGGAGCACCCGGGCATCGTCCCCGTCCACCAGATGGGCTACGACGCCGACACGGGGTTCGCCTTCTACACCATGCGGTTCCTGGGCAAGGGGACGCTGCAGGACTCGATCGACGAGCACCACGAACGCAACGCCGACGGCGACGCCGACCCGATGCGGCTGCGGCGGCTGCTGACCGCGTTTGTGAACATCTGCCACGCCATCGGCCACGCCCACTCGCGGAGCGTCATCCACCGCGACCTGAAGCCGGAGAACGTGGTGATCGACAGCTTCGGCCAGGTGATCGTCATCGATTGGGGGCTGGCCAAGGTGCTCGACGAGTCGGCCGTCGAAGAGGTGGGCGACGCCGAGCTCTCCGGCCACGACGGCAGCGGCACGATCGAGGGGCAGGTGCTGGGCACGCCGCTCTACATGGCGCCGGAGCAGGCCGCCGGCCGGCTGGACGAGGTCGACACCCGCACGGACATCTACGGCCTGGGCGGCATCCTGTTCTCCATCATCACGGGCCGCGCGCCGCACGAGCAGACCCAGGCCGAGGCGAACCAGGCGGGCGGCGGGGCCCGGGCGCTGATCAGCGCCATCGTCGGCGGGCCGACGCCCAACGCCGCGAAGGTGAACCGCCACGCGGACGCCGCGCTGGCCGCCATCTGCATGCGGGCCATGGCGCGGCGCCGCTACGCGCGGTACCAGGACGCGTCGGAGCTGGCCGAGGAGGTGCAGCGGTGGATGGCGGGCGAGCCGGTGCTGGCGTACGACGAGCCGCCGCTCAAGCGTGTCCGCCGGTGGATCGCCCACCGGCCACGCACGTCGCAGGCCATCGCGTTGGTGGCGACGTTGGCCGTGGCCTCGGCCGTGACGCTGGGGCTGTGGACGCAGCAGGCCCGCTCGGCAAGGCAGCAGGCGCGGTTTGAGCAGATGCGGGGCGACGCGCGAGAGATCGAGCTGCGCCTGCGCTCGGCGGCGGACGACCTGAACGGCGACGCCCGGTTCATGGCGGGGCTGCCGCCGGTGCAGGGCATCGTGCGGGCCGAGTCGCTGGCCGCCAACGCCGCCGCCCTGACCGGCGAGCCTGAGCCGCCCACCGCCGGCGACGACATCACCGCCTGGCGGGAGCGGCTGCAGAGCATCTTCGGCGGCCTGCTGCGTGCCGAGCCGGACTACCTGGCCATCACGTTTGTGGCCCGCGACGGCGCCGGCGGGCGGGAGCTGGTCCGCGTCGCCCGCAGCGTGGGCGACCGGATGCTGGTGCGGAGCCTGCCCGCCAGCCGGCTCCGCCGGTTCGAGGCGGACTCGCTCCTAGAAGCGACGCTGCAGCTGGAGCCCGGCGACACGCGGGCGTCGATCGACCCCCGCCCCCGCCAGGCCGACGCGGCGGCACGCGTGCGGCGCCTCACCGTGGCGACGCCTGTCTACGCCGACGCCACGGGCGAGCCGTTCGGCATGGTGGCGATCGAGGCCGACGTGACCCGCAAGATCGAGAAGATCCTCGGCGACCTCGGCATGCTCAGCGGCGACGTGCTCATCACCAACGCCCAGGGCGTGGTGGTGGCGGGGGCCGAGGCGGGCGGCGGCGCCACGCAGCGGTGGAACGGCGCCCCGGTGACCGACATCGCCCCGGCCGCGGCGCCGGCCTTCGCCGAGGCTACGGGCGAAACGGCCGTCGATGACGGGCGGACCGTGGTCGCCCGCCGGGTGCTGATCGACCCGGCCGGTGTCGGCACGGGCATCGTTGTGACGCTGCCGGCAGAAGACTAGGCTGCGGCGGTGACCGGGCGGCGCGGGATGCCGGGATCGGACTTTTCGGGTGCCGCGGCAAGATCGTCGCCCCGCGGGCGAACTACACGCGGACAGCACCTATCACACAAGCGAACGCCGCGCTGGCACGCCGGGGGAAACTGCATGGACGAGCAGCCGTACTACGACGCCACAAACCCGTACGCCACGCCCCGCTACACGCCGCCGGCGGACGGGAAAGACCCCGCGGTCATCGAGCGTGAGACGCGGCAGTGGGCTATGATTCTGCACCTGTCGCAGTTTGCCGGCTACGTGCTGCCGCTCGCCGGTTACGCCGCGCCGATCGTGATCTGGCAGGTCAAGAAGGACGCCCTGCCCGCGATTGACGACCACGGCAGGGCGGTGGTGAACTGGATCTTGAGCGAGCTCATCTACTTCGTCGCCTTTTTTGTGTTGGTATTCCTGCTGGTGGGCATCCCGCTGCTGATCTTGCTGGCCATCGCGGGCGTTGTGTTCCCGATCATCGGCGCAGTGAAGGCCAGAGACGGCGAGCTTTGGCGGTACCCGCTGTCGTTTCGGTTCTTCTGACGCAGCGGGGCGGTGGCCCGTTAGAGCGTCTGAACAAAACCTCGGTTTTTTGCGGCGATGTCTGCGGAATCGGCCGTGAAACGCCGATCGCCTGCCACGACCTTCGGTTTTGTGCGGTGGCTCTTCTAGTGCTCTGGGGCAGGCGTGCCGGATGGCTGTGACCCGCTTGGCGCCGTCGCCCACCGGGGCCCTGCACCTGGGCAACGCACGGACGTTCCTGGTGAACTGGGCCCTCGCCCGGCGGAACGGCTGGCGGGTGCTGCTGCGGATCGAAGACCTGGACGGCCCGCGGATCAAGGCGGGCGCCGCAGCAGCAGCGATCGAGACGCTCGCCTGGCTCGGCTTGGACTGGGACGGCCCGCCGGTCTACCAGTCGGCCGACGCGGCGCCCTACACGGCGCCCTACACCGCGGCGCTCAAGCGGCTTGCCGCCGCCGGGCAGATTTACCCGTGCCGGTGCACGCGGTCGCAGGTGGTTGCGGCCAGCCTCTCGGCGCCGCACGCGGGCGACCCGCACGAGGTCCGCTACACGGGCGCCTGCCGCCCACCCCAGCCGGCGCCGCTTCCTTTCACCGCCGAGCCCGGCACGGCGTGGCGCCTGCGTGTGCCCGGCGGCGAGCAGGTGTTTACCGATCGCTTCGCCGGAGAGGCTTCGATCGACGTCCAGCAGGCGGTGGGCGATTTCCTGGTGGCCACCAAGGCGGGGCTGCCGAGCTACCAGTTGGCCGTCGTGGTCGATGATTGCCGGCAGGGCGTCACGCATGTGGTGCGCGGGGATGACCTGCTGGCGTCGACGCCCCGCCAGCTGCTGCTGATGGAGCGGCTAGGCTTCGGCCCGCCGCCCGAGTACTTCCACGTGCCGCTGGTGATCGGCCCCGACGGCCGTCGGCTGGCGAAGCGGCACGGCGACAGCCGCATTCAGGCGTACCACGGGCGTGGCGTGCCCGCCGAACGCATCATCGGCCTGCTGGCCGAGTGGTGCGGCGTGGGCCCCCGCCGCGAGCAAACCGCCGAGGCGTTCTGCCAAGCGTTCTCGCTAGACGCCATGCCACGCGGCCCGGTGACGTTCACCGCCGAGGACGACCGCTGGCTGCTGGGCGGCTAGCCGGCTTCGTCCGGGCGAGAAGACCGCGGCATTACAAGCGTACGGCCCCGCGTCTTGCCGGCGAGCATCTCGGCGGCCCGGTCGGCGACGCCGTCGAGATCGATGGTGGTGACCAACCCCGGCGGCAGCTCTACGGACCATGGCCCGGCGAGCTTCTCCCACACCTCCCGCCGCGGCCCGGCGGGGCACTTCGCCGAGTCGATTCCCGCGAGCGTCACGCCGCGGAGGATAAACGGGTAGACCGTCAGCGGCAGGTCGGCGCTCGCCGCCAAGCCACACGCGGCGACGCACCCCCGGTAGCGGGTGGAGCGGAGCAGGCGGGCGAGCGTCTCCCCGCCCACGGTGTCGACGCCCCCGGCCCAGGTCGCCTTCAGCAGCGGGCCCTCGCCGCCGGGCAGCGCGTCGCGGCCGATGACGCGGCTGGCGCCGAGCGTGGCGAGCGGCGGCGCCATGTCGGGCTTGCCGCTCATCGCCACGACCTCGAAGCCAAGCTTCGCGAGGATCGCCACCGAGAAAACGCCAACGCCGCCGCTCGCGCCCGTAACCAGCACCGGGCCCTGGCCCGGCTCGACGCCGCCGGCGAGCAGCGCGGCGACGGACTGCGCGGCCGTGAAGCCGGCCGTGCCGTAGGTCATGGCCGATCGGGCGTCGAGCCCCGCCGGCAGCGGCAGCAACCACCCGGCGGGCACGCGGACGCAGCCGGAGTAGCCGCCCCAGGCGTCGCTGCCCAGGCCGTAGCCGGTGACCAGCACCGCATCGCCCGCAGAGAAGTGGCCGGAATCACACTGCCGGACAACGCCCGCGCAGTCGATGCCCGGCACGTGGGGCAGCTTCGCCGCTACGCCGGGGTGGCCCTGGCAGGCGAGTGCATCCTTGTAGTTGAGCGAAGAGCACGCGACGTCGATCAGCACGTCGCCCGGCGGTAGGTCGCCAACGCAGAGGGTCTCTACCGCGGCGACGGCCCGCTCGGTTTCGCCAGCGGGGGCCTCGCGTACCAGCAGGGCCGGGAACTGCGTTGGCGTGGCCACGGAGGATTCTCCCGCTTGTCAGCGACTGGCGGCCGGGGCGAAGCTGGTTGCCGCTACGCGGTTTCGATCGGTAGCTGATCGATCTTGGCTGCCAGGATGAAATCGTTCTCCGACAGCCCGCCGATGGCGTGTGTCCAGATCTCGACCGACACGTTGCGGTAGCCCTCGATGTGCAGGTCTGGGTGGTGGGCGTCGGCTTCGGCCGCTTCGGCGCAGGCGTTGAGGAACGCCATGCCGGCCATGAAGTGCTTGGCCGTCCAGTCCTTGCGGATCCGCTGGCCGTCGTGCGTCAGCCGCCAGCCCGGCAGGTGCGTGAGCTGCTCTTCTGCCTCGCCGAGCGAACACGGCTCGACGCCTCCCTCGCACGGCAAACACTTCTTCTGCACCAACTGCTCCGGCGACTGGACGGCCATTTTCTCTCCTGCGTGATGGCGAGTGCGGTGGATGGACGGCTCGGCCTGATTATGTCCTGCTCGGTTGCTGCGACAACTGCCGCAAATCTGCTTCTTTTTTTGGCAAAACCACGCGTCCCGCAGCGACACCTAGCTGACATCCGGGTGCTACGCGTCAGCCGCCCCGCGCCTCCGCAAGTCGCATGCCTCCTTCGCTTTACGCACTTCTAGCGGCGTGCTGATGGCGTGCCGACGGCCAGCTAAGCGCCAATTTGCTAGCAACCGCTCGTTAGCTACCGTCCCGTTTCCGGCCACACGGCCACAGGCACGCAGCAACAAGCGGCGGGGCAACGCCTTGACCTCCGTCGGCTGCATGTCCACGCCGGGGGCTGCGCGTGAAGATGGCGACCATGACGGGGCAGCGTTGAACATTACCCACCAGGCACACACGCGGGCCGAGCCGGCGCCCGCGGTGAGATTGCTGCTGGCCTTCGAGCACCGTTTGGACCGCGAAGCGGTGGCCTGCCTGGCAGGGGCCGACGCACGCTTTGAAGTGATGCGGCCCCTCGTGTCGCCATCGGCCCTAGCCGGCAACGCGGAAGCCCTGCCGCAGGCGGGCGTCGGCTTTGGTGCTCTCGCCGAATCACAAGACGCCATCTCGCCTAGCGAGGCGGCGATCGCCCTTCTCATTGACGAAGCGAGCCTGGCTGGGCTCGATCAACTCGCCATCACGTGTGCCCCGATGGTGGTGCTTGGCGTTGGCAGCCAAGCCCCGTGGCGCAACACGTCGCAGAATCTGCCAGGGTCATCGGCGCGCCGGTATGTGAACCGTGACGCATCGTGGAACCAGGTGGCCGCCGCACTGATGGCCGTGGTCCAGCAGGCGGAAGCAGCGAGAGACGCTGGCCTGGACGCAAAACCGAACGCCGCGAACCCTGACCAGCCGGCTAGCGGCCAAGCATCTGCGTGGCGGCCGCCGGCCCCGCCGATCGAATGCGACAGAGAAGCCCGCTACGCCCAGCTGACCCAGCGCGAGCGTGAAGTCTTCGAGGCGATCGCCGCTGGCAACTCGGTCCGCGATTGTGCGCAGGCTCTGCACATCGCAGAAAGCACGGTCGACAACCACAAGTCGCGGCTGATGAAGAAGCTGGGTGTCCGCAAGTCGGTCGAACTCGTGCGGCTGGCCTTCCGCCTGGGCGTGGTTTCTTGAGGCACAGCCGCCCCTGCCACGCCGGCGGTGGGGGCAACGCGGCGTGGCCCTGAACTGGCGGCATGGGTGCTTGGCTACGGACCTCGGCCCAATGGCGGTGGGCCCATGCAACCGGTCATTGCAGCGGCTTGGGCAGTTCTCCGGCCAGCGGCCGCCTCGTCTGTTGGGGGCGGCGGCACACCGCTACAATGGGGCACGACGCAGCAAGGCCGCCGGCCGCTGCGTAGCGTCGCTAAGAAAAGCCGCCCGAGGGCCGTCCGAAGGCCGATGCCCAAATACGTCGTCCGCCACGGTGTGATGCGGCAGCTCGGTGTCTTCTCGGCCCGCGCACGAGACCGCTACGCCCGCGGCCAACGAGTGATCGCCCGCACGGGCCGCGGGCAAGAGGTCGGCGAGGTGCTCTGCGAGGCTACTGATCACGTCCAGTCGCAGATGGACAAGCCCGCGACTGGGCAGATCTTGCGGCTTTCCTCGCCCGACGACGACGTCGAGCTGCGACGCATCGAGCAGGCGGCCCGCAATCAGCTCGACTTCTGCCGGCGGCAGGTCGCCGAGCTAGGCCTGGCTATGGAGATGGTGGACGCCGAGCAGGTGTACGGCGGCGAGCGTTCTGTTTTCTACTACTTGGCCGAGGAGCGGATCGACTTCCGTCAGCTCGTCAAGCTGCTTGCCAAGGAGTTTCAGACACGCATCGAGATGCGTCAGATAGGCGTGCGTGACGAGGCGAAGCTGCTAGCCGATTACGGCGACTGCGGCAAGCCGGTGTGCTGCAACACGCACCTGTCCGGCATGCCGCCGGTTTCGATGAAGATGGCCAAGCTGCAGAAGGCGACGCTCGACCCCACTAAAATCTCTGGCAGGTGCGGCAGGCTGAAATGCTGCCTACGATACGAGTACGATACCTACCGCGACATGCAGAAAGAGCTGCCGCGTGTGGGGGCCGAGATCATCACCTCCGGCGGGCGTGGCAAGGTGCTCGCGCAAGAAGTCTTGGCCGGGCAGGTGCTAATGCAGACGGAAGACATGCGGCGGATCGTGGTAGACTCTAGCGACGTGCTCTCGGTGCTGCCGCGAGGCCAGGCGGCGGGGCCGGCAACCGCAAAGACCGGCAAACCCGCTCAGCCCGACAAGCCTGACCAGCCCGCCAAGCGCAAGGCGCCGCCAAGCCCGGGTGGTCCACGCCCGGCGAAGCGAGAAGACGCAAAGCGGCAGCGGGGCCCGTCGCCCCGCCCGCACGCGAAGGCAACGCAAGCCGACACGGCTACCGGCGGCGGAAAGAAAGCCCCAGGGCCGCCAACCGCCAGCAAGCCTCCAGCCTCGGACCCTCCAGCCTCGGACCCTACAGCCGCCAACGCCCCTACGGCCAATAACGACCCTGCCGCCGCCAACGACCAAGCGGCTGCGAACGATAACGACCATCCTGCCACCGACAGCGACAGCTCCGCCAACGGCGCCAAGCCTTCCGGCGGGGCTACGAGCTAACCCACCACCGCACCCGTGTGCCTGCAATGCTTGACCCGAAGCACCCGCTCGCCGAACTGCTCAGCCGCGACCAACGCTACCACCTCGACTCGTACGTGTTTGTGTTCGACTCGCTGCGGTTCGCCCAAGAGACACTGAACATGGGCGGCTTGGCCACGACGCCGCCGGGGCAGGAGCAGCACGGGCACGCCACGCATCGCAGCGGCGAGGGGCCGGCCGCATCGCAGTCGTCGGCCGCCGAAGACCCGGACCAAGACGACGGCGACGACGGCCCGGTCGAGCGGCACATCACCGGGCAAGACCTCTGCGAAGCGATCCGCCGGTACGCCCTGTCGCAGTACGGCCTGCTGGCGCGGTGCGTGTTCGACCACTGGGGCATCCGCACGACGGACGACTTCGGCGAGATCGTTTTCAACCTGATCGACATCGGGCAGATGCGGAAAACAGAGAATGACCGCCGCGAAGACTTCTCGGGCGTCTTCGAGTTTGAGCAGGCGTTGTCCGGTGGCGGCGTTTTCGCGAGCGACGACCGCCTGAAGCCTAACGCCGGCGGCGGCGAGAGTGGCGAGCCCGGCAGCGGCGGACCCTCCAGTTGAGCGCGGCCCGCGTAACCTCGGCGAATCGGCCCAACCCGCCCGCGGCTGCCGGCCGGCGTGGGGCGAACGGCGGCGAACACGCCGCGGCGAGCGAGCCGTCCGCCGAAAGCGTCGCATCGAAACCGCCATCTACAAAGCCGCCCTCGGCGGAGCGGGCCCGGCCAGCATGGCTTGCCGTTGCCGTGATCTGCCTGTTGGGCTGGGTAGCCGCACTTGTTTACCTGGCGTTGGGCGGGTGATTTGTGGCGGCGTCGATTGGTTGGCACGGCCTGCCGCATGGCGTAGGATTCGGTAGTCGCAACGCCGATTTCGTAGGCAAAGAAGCAGCGTTTCATCGGTTTGCGATGCGTTCGTCCCTGCTTAGCCAACCGAAGCGACGCCTGCCGGCCCCGCCCTTGATCCACGGAGAGAAACCGATGCCCTCCCATCGCGTCACGCTGCTTACGCTTGCGATCCTCGGCGGAGCAATCTCGGCACACCCGGCAGGGGCAGCGGCGCCGGCCGCCACCGAAGCCACTGTCGAGGCCGACGCCGCCACGCCGCGAACGGTCGATCGCGCGGCGTACGAAGCGATCGTCGGCAAGGCCATCGTGTTCGCGCAGCAGGCCCAGGCCGAGGACGGCACCTACAGCTCGCGGTACGGCAGCGGCGTCACTTCGCTGATGACGACGGCCCTGCTCCGCCACGGCCGGACGCCGCAAGACCCCGTCATCGCCAAGGCGCTGGCCGCGCTGGAGAAGAACGTCCAGCCGGACGGCGGCGTCTACCAGACCGGCACCAACTACCGCAACTACGAGACCTGCCTGGCGATCATGTGCTTCTCCGAGGCACGCAAGGCGTTGCCCGAGGGCGACGACCGGTACGACAAGCTGCTGGCCGGCGCCGAGGCGTTCGTCAAGAACCTGCAGTGGGACGCCGACGAGGGGCACGGGCCCGAGAGCATGAACTACGGCGGCGCCGGCTACGGCCGGCACGGCCGGCCCGACCTGTCCAATACGGGCTTCTTTATCGAGGCGCTCAAGTCGCTTGGCCGCGGCGAGGACGATCCCAACCTGCAGGCGGCGTTGGCGTTCGTCTCGCGGGCGCAGAACCTGGAGACCGAGGCCAACACGACGCCGTTCGCGGCGCTTGTGGAGGACGGCGGCTTCTACTACACGCCGGCCGCCGGCGGCCAGAGCCAGGCCGGCCAGACCGCCAATGGCGGGCTGCGTAGCTACGGCTCGATGACGTACGTCGGGCTGAAGAGCATGCTGTACGCCGGCGTCGGTCCGGACGACCCCCGCGTAAAGGCCGCCTACGACTGGGCCCGGCAGAACTACACCATTGAGCAGAACCCCGGCATGGGCAGCTCCGGCTACTTCTACTACTTGCACACCTTCGCCAAGGCGTTGGACGCCATCGGAGAAGACACCGTGGTCGACGCCGGCGGCGTCTCCCACGCGTGGCGGGCGGAGCTAGTCGAGCGGCTCACCGCGCTGCAGGCCGACGACGGGAGCTGGGTGAACGAAGATAAGCGGTGGCTCGAAAGCGACCCCAACCTGGTGGTCGGCTACTGCCTGCTGGCGTTGTCTTACTGCCAGCCCTAGCTCTTCCGCCGTCGGCGGGCGGCAACGCTTCTTATCGATGACGCGGGCGGCGACCGGCCCGCGGGTGCGCGGGCTGCGGCGCATTGTTGGCGCCCGATCTCGCCGTGGGCGGCGCCGCTTCTTGCTAGCACGCGGCGCGTATCAGCCTTTGCTTGGCTGTGGGCATTTGGTAATCACCGCGCGGGACGGCCGCAGGCCGCCCGTGTGCGGCGCCCGTTGCGCCGCTTCCGCGATCTACCGCTCGGCAGAACAGGGGCCGCCCGCGGCGTGCAGCCGCGTCGGCCCAAGCCAAGCCGCCCCAGCCAAATTGCCTACGCGCCATGAGCGAAACCAAGAAGCGTCGCCGCCTTCTTCTGCCCCTGCTCGCTTCGACCGGCCTGCTGACGACCGCCGGCGCCGGTGTATGGCAGGCGCTCGCGCCGCCGGAGGAATCCGCCGAGGCCGAGCAGACCACAACGCCGAGCGATGGCGGTCAGCCCCGTTTGTTATCGTCGGCCGCGGCGTCGTGGGCAGCGGACGATCGAGCCCGCGGAGCGGAAGCCACCGCCGACACCGTGGACACAGTCGAGGCCGGCCCACCGCCCAGTGAGCCGCGGCTGCTAAGCAGCTTGCCGGCAGCGCAAGCCGAGCCGCTGGCCAACGCGTACGGCGTGCGGCAAGTAGCGTACGACGAGCCGGCGACGCTCGGCGGCGAAGACCGCTACCAGGTTCAGCCGCTGCCGCTGCGTGCAGAGCCGGCTTCGGATGCATTACGCGGCGGTGCGGCCGCCTTCAACGGGCCGTCGCCCGCTCCCCTAACGCCGCCGGATGCCGCAAACCCACTACGCGGATCAGCCGAGCCAAGCGGCGTTACCCCATCGGCGTTTGACGCCGCCGAGGACGAGGCCGCACGCCGGGCGTTTGGCGAAGTGCTGGCCGCCGACGCCCAGACTACCAACGGCCAGCCGACCAACGCCCAGCCCACGGCCGCTCAGCCCACCGCCGCCGAGGCGTTTGACGCAGCGGGCACGCTCTCTCAGCCGGCGGCGCTCGCCGAGCCCATGCACGGCTTTTTACCGGGCGATGCTGCGGTGGCCGAAGCGTTTGCCGATTCTCCTGCGAACCTGGCGGCCCCGGTTGAGGACGCCGCAACGCCCCCATCGGCATTCCCCGGCGGCGGGCCGGGAAACGAGCTGAGGCAACCGGCCGAGACGACTGATCTACGCGACGCTTTTGCCGCACAGGCGCCCGCCGCAAGCGGCGCCGAACCGCCGCTGCCGGCGCCACGGCCGATGCAATCGCCCTTCGCCCAGCCGACGGACGCCCAGCCGACCGACGTTCAGCCGCCCAATACCGAGCCACTCAACGCCCAGCCGCCCCAGCAATTCGTAGAGTTGGCGCCGCAGCCGCAGCCGGGGTACGGCACGGCGTCGCCCACACCGCCGCTGGGTAACGAGCCACGCATGGCGGCGGCCGCGCCGCGCCGCGAGCAGGCAGGTGGGGAGGGGCCGACCGGTTTTTCTGCAAGCGGTGGCTTGGGGGCGGCCGGCGTGGTGGGCGGCGGCCGGCCCGGCGATCGCTCGCTCGAGGGCCGCCAGCAGCCGTCGATCGCCATCCAGAAGTTCGCCCCCGCCGAGGTGCAGATCGGCAAGCCGTGCCGCTTTATAACCAAGGTCCGCAACATGGGCCAGCGGCCCGCCGTGGGCGTGGTGGTGCAGGACCAAACGCCGGCCGGCGCCCGGCTGCTGAGCACGACGCCCCAAGCGCAAACCTCCGGCGACCAGATCCGCTGGAGCCTGGGCGCCCTCGCGCCGGGCG
>JBCCQL010000026.1:0-15489 GCA_039024355.1 Planctomycetota bacterium | reverse complement strand
CGCGAATCCGCGCGAATAACGGATGACCGGCTCGGCAACGGGCCGCTTTCGATCGAACGTGGCCGGGCGTGCATGCGGAATCAGACGCAGCAGAACAGCCCCGCGACGTCTGCACTCGCGCGTATTCGCGTCATTCGCGGGCAAAAACCGCCTGCAAATGCCTCCGCTCCCTAGAATGCCGCACTGCTACCCGCCCTAAACCGCTTGCTAGCAACGCCATGCGACCTGAACCTGTCGTGCCCGGCCCGGGCCAAGAATCGGTGTGGGACTACCCGCGGCCGCCCCGGCTGGAGCCGGTGGAGGCCGTCGTGCGGGTCGAGTTCGGCGGGCAGACGGTGATCGAAACCACCGGCGCCTACCGCGTGCTCGAGACCAGCCACCCGCCCAATTACTACCTGCCGCCGGCCGACTTCCAGGCGGGCCTGCTCACGCCCAGCCAGGGCGGATCGTGGTGCGAATGGAAGGGCCGGGCCGTCTATTTCGACGTCCGCTGCGGCGGCGAAGTAGCCCAGCAGGCCGCCTGGGGCTACCCGCAGCCCACGCCGTCCTTTGCCGCCATCGCCGGCTACGTGGCCCTGTACGCCGGCCTGATGGACGCCTGCTACGTCGGCGAGCACCGCGTGACGCCCCAGCCCGGCAGCTTCTACGGCGGCTGGATCACGCCAGACGTCGTCGGCCCATTCAAAGGCGGCCCCGGCAGCATGGGCTGGTGAACAGGTCTCGCCACAACCTCTTCGACAAGACGCCATCCGCCGTGACACCGACGGACCCTCCACAGCAAGGCGCCGCGACGCTTCAAAACAGCCGGCCGAGCGACGCCGACCCGCAGGCACTCCGCCGGCGGGCGGCGCGGGCGGTGATCCGTGCGGGGGCGTCGGCCGCCTCGATGGCCGGGTACGACGCGGTGATCGAGCGGTCGCCCGGCAGCGAATCGACTTACCTGCACGTCCACCGGCGGGGCGTCTGGTGGGGGTTCCGCGTCTCGTGCCACCGGCCCACGTACGACTGCTGCCGCGACTACGAGCAGGTGCTGTTCGATCTTGACCGCCACCCCGCCGGGCCCGACCCGGCCGCCGTACGCCGGGCCGCCGTTTGGCTGGCTTGGCGGGCGCCGCTGGCCGGGATGGTGGTGGCCGACCCCCGCGCCGTGACCGACGCCATCGACCGCCTGGCCGCCAAGCTCAGCGACGGCCGCCTGTACCGCGACCCCGCGGGCGTGTGCTGGCGGTGGGACGCCGCGGCCGCCGCCTGGGCGCCAGCCACCATCGACCTTTCAACGGGCCGCCCGGCGGTCGCCAGCGCAACGCACCGTCGGACCCGAAGGCCCAACCGCTTGGCGTTCCCACTCCAGCCGCCGGCGCCAGCCGCGGCCGCCGGCGACGACGCTGTAGCCGCCTCGCCATCGCCGCCCACGCACAGCGGCCAGCGGCTGATCCCGCCCCGCGTCCGCTGCGAAGTCCGCCACGCCATGAACGTCACGGCCCGCTGGGCCGCCGAGCTAGAAGCTTCGGGGTAGAGCGCCCGCCTGCAACGCGGCTTGTCCATCGTCACCCACGGCCTTCCACCCACCACCTTCCACCTAGCGCCTGCACCCCACCGCCTATCCGAGCTCCGAGACCGCCTCGCGGTACGCCTGCTCGGCGAGCCCGCCGGACAAGAACCGGTAGGACAGCACGTACTTTTGCAGCCGCCGGCCGTCGGACTCGATCCGCTCAGGCCGCATCATCGCCCGCCGCAGCCCGGCGTTGTCGGCCAGGTCGGCCAGCTTCACCTGCCGGGCGATCACGTTGCCGCCGCAGGCGATCACGTAGTCCGCATACGGCTGCCCCGGACGGTGGGTGATCAGGTCGAGCGCGTCGATCACGGCGGCTGCGAAGCCTTCGCGGCGGAGGTCGTCGAGCGTCACGTCGGTGTCCTCCACGACGTCGTGCAGCACGCCGACCATCTGGTACGGCTCGGCGTCGCGGGGATCGCCCCCGCTGAGGCCGGCCACGGCGTCGCCCGCCGCGTGCATCACCCGCAGCGGGTGCAGCAAGTAGGCCGCCCCGTGCTTGTCCCGCACGCCGGCGTGCGCCCGGGCGGCGATCGCCACGGCTTTCTCGATGGTGGCCATGCAGAGGCTCCGAAGCGTGGGCTGTTTGTCCGAGGGCGTTGGTGAGGTGCGTAGCGGGGCCCTACTCGACGCCGGGGTGGGGCGTTAGTTCGAGGGCGAACAACGCTTTGCCGCCCGCCGATTTATCGACCACCCGGGCGCTGAGCAGCTTGGCTTGCAAGAGGACGTAGTAGCCCTGGTCCCTCGGCTTGGGCGGGTTGTTGCCGAAGCTCTGGCCGGTTTGCCGCCAAGCGTGGAGGGCGGTCCGCCAGGGGTGGGCGGGCTGCTCGTCCAGGAGCTCGGCCCCAACGACTTCGAGCTCCAGCTCTACCGCCGGGATTGCGCCGCGCGGACTCGCGGCGCCCTCCGGCAGCCACATCTCTTGCCGGAGCCTCAGGAGGGGGATGACCGGCGGCGGGTTGTCCGCCATGCCGACGATCGGGATCCCTGTGCGTGCAACATCGCGGGTGGTTGCCCGGCGGCTGCTGCGGCCGTCGCGATCGCAGACGGTCCAGGCGCCGCCCAGTGCCCCCAGCGTGATGTCGGGCGGCGTCGCCCGCAGGCGACGCAGCGCCGCCGGCAGCGCGTCGCGCATCCGCTGGTAGGCGTCGGGCAGCAGGTCGTCCTTGTAGCGGTCTTTGGTGGGTATCGAGGCCAGCCAGGGTTCTTGCTCGGCCCCGCCCGCCTCCGCAAGCGACGCCGCGGTGGCGTAGATCGTGAGCGGTACTTCGGCCGTCACGCGTTCGCGCGCGGCGTCCAAGATGAGCGGCCAACGCCCCTCGGCCCCGAGCGATGCGGCGGGGGTTGGCGCCACCGAGAACTTGGTGGTCCGCAGGCGGAACCGGCGTGGGGCCAATGCGACGGCCTTGGCGTGCCACGCGAGGAACCGCTCTTCGAGTCCCGCCAGCTCGTCCTCGCTGGGGGGGTCGTCCGAGGGGTCGGTGAAGAAGATGCCAACCGCGTTCGACGCGTCGGTGCCCATCACCGCGTGCCGCGGCGCCAGCCAACGGGCCCGCTCCGCCAGGCGGTTGGCGTCGTTGATCTGGGTCTGCCGCCAGTTCTTGGCGATTTCGACGAGCCGCTGCGCGTGCCGCTCTGCCGAGGCGCCCCGCGCCGGCGTCTCGGCGAAGACGCGGAAGTAGCTGTTTTCGAAACGCCACCGGTCGAGCATGAGCTGCCGCGGCCTGCTCGCCGCAAACCCGGGCACGTGGCGGGCTGCCAGGAAGCCCACGGCGTGCCCCGTCAGCGGCCCGGGGTGCGTCGAGGGCTGCCCGAGGGCCGACCCGGCGCGGCCGCCGCCAGCCGGCGTGGCGGCCGCCAGCTCTGCAGCGGTGAGCGGCGGCTTGGGCTCGCGGAAGGCACGCCTAGGGCGGACGATCAGCGAGGCGAGCTTCCGCCCACCGTTCTTGGCGTCGATCAGCGTCGCCTCGTCTACCGTCACGTGGAGGATGGCGAAGTCCCCGCCGTCATCCCGCTCGCCGTCGGGGCGGGTGGCCTCGGGGGTCTCCCGGCCGAGCCAGCGTTGCATGCCGGCAACGAAAGGCTCCTCGGGAGAGTCCCTCGCCACCTGGAGCTTGGTGACCCGGAACTTGAGTTCAACGGCCGGCCTGGCGCCGCGGGGCGCCGTGAAGCCCGGCGGCGGCCAGATTTCTTGATCGAGGGCGAGCACCGTGTGCAGCGGCTCGGCCCGCCCCGCGATCTCTAGGCCGCTTTCTACAAGGGATTGGTCGGCGGCCCGGGTGCGTGTGTCGCCCTCAGCATCCCGCAGCACGTAGCCCGCCCCCAGCCCGGTGAGGTAGACGAACCTCTGCCCGAGCGCCGCGTTGTGGGCGATCGCCTCGAAGTCCAGGCGGCCGTACGCCGGCGCCGGTTCGATGCCGCTGGCGCGGGCCCGCTCGGCCTCGAGCTTCATGTCGATCTTTTGCGAGGTGTATTTGCGGGAAAGGATCGATTGCAGCGAGCCGACCCCGTTCGTGAACATCCGCGTGGACGGCGGCCCGCCGAGGCGACGCAGCGGGAACGGACCGCTGGCGCCTAGGCCCTCGGCCGTCGACGCGTTGAAGGAGAACGCCGGGAACCGGATCACCTGGGTCTCACTGACGGCGGCCGCACGCATGGCCGCCCACTCCCGGAAGTCGGCGGTCAGGTCCTGGTGGCGGGCAAGGGAGGGCTTCGGGTCGCGGGCGCCGAAGACGCGGGGGAACCGCGTGTCGAGCCCCGCCCGGGACGTGCTTTGCTCGTGCTCCCACCGGGCCTGCAGCAGCTCATCGAACCGCTCGTCCAGCAAAGCGCCCCGGTGGCGGACCAGCAGCCACGGGAGCGAGGCAGCCGGTAGCCGGTCGGCCCCGCGCGGGGCGACGCGTGGCAGCGGCGCCCTTGCCGGCAGGGTCGACAGGTCCGCCGTGTAGACCGGGCGGAATCGGCTCCGCCGGTCACGGGCGACGGCCTCCCGCCGCTGGTCGTATCGGTAGACGGTCAGCCGCCCCGCCTTGAGGAACACCACCACCTCCTTCGCGCGTTGGGCGGCCCCACGGAGCGACCAATTGCGGAACGACTTCAAGCCCCCGGCGAACGCCTTGTCGTCGACCACAACGCGCTCGATCTCTGCGTCGAGGGTCACGCGGTAGGGGCCGGCCCCGGGTTGCTTGAGGGCCGCCAGCAGGTCGCTGGGCAGCGAGTTGAAGATCGCCCGGCGTGGCTTCGAGAGGAGCATGGTCTGCAAGACGTGCCCGCTCTCGGCCGCAACCATGGGCGACCACCCAGCCGTGTTCCCGTAGCCAAACGCCGCGGCGCCCGGGTCGCCGATGGCGATCAGCCGCTCCGAGGAGTACGCCGAGAGCAGCCCCGCGGTCCGCCCACGTGGCCGGCCGCCCAGCCGCAGCTCCGGCGCCCGGCGGTCGATATCGAGGCCGAGTTCGCCGTACAGGCGGACTTGCCGGATCGCTCGGCCGCGTGCCGTGAGCCACGCCCGCAGGGCCTGCTTCAGCTCGGGGGTCAGGCGCCCGTCGATCGTGTCGCGGCCGCGGAACCCAGAACGGAGGAAAGGCGTGGTTGGCGGGTTCTCGGCGGCCCGCCTGTCTGCCGCTTCGTAGAAGGCGGCGGGCTGGCCGTAGGGGAGAAGGCCCTGTTCGGTCGAGGCGGACCACAACGACCGCCGGCCCCGGTCGCGTCGCCTCACCTGCGTCCACAGCTCGAGCCACTGCCGCTCGGTGAACTCGACGCCCTCGGCACGCATCAAGAGCGACACGACTGCGTGCGGGTCGGTCTCGTCCGTGCGTGAGCCGAAGCGCACCCCGGCTTGCAGCGGGCCGGCGCTCGGCGGCGGCGTGGCTTTCCCGCGGGCGCCCCACGGCGAACGCCGGTCGCTGTAGCTCAGGTCGATCGGCGGGCCGAACCGCTCGACGCGCACCGCGCCCGCCGGGGCGTTGATCGGGATCTTGGCGCCGGTCCGGGTATCGACCGACAGCCAATCAAAGGGGGCCCACGGTTTCCCCGTACGGCTAAGCGGTATCAGGAAACGCCCCGACGCGTGGTTGCGGATCGCGTTGCGACCCGCCCGGCTCAGCTGGAGGACCGGCGTCAGGCGGAACCGCTTGCCCGTTTGTGGGTTCAAGCACCACAAGCCACGCTCCGCGGTGTCCTCCGATCGGTTCTCGAACAGGCACGCGTCCGCGGCGACAAATTGGTAGTGCGGCGTGATCGGCAGGCCACGCCCCACCGTCCTCGCCTTAAGGTCGAGGGCGTGCAGGTACGTGGGCGCGTCGTCGTCGAAATCGCTTATCAGCCCATACCTACGGATCACGGCAGCGCTGCCGTCACTCAGCATCTCAACACCAGCGATACGCCAGCCCCTCTCCGGAGAGGTCGAAACCGGCAAGCTGGTGTCGTTGGTAAAGGGCGTGACGGTCCGCTCCTCGGCATCGATCAGCAGCACCCGGTTGGTCGACATCGCGTAGAGGAAGCGGCGCTCGTCGATCCAGGCAATGTGATCGCGTCCAACCTTCACCTTCTTCTTGCCTTTGTCTTTCAGCCGCAGCGGGTACCGGAATGCGATGGTGTACTCTTTCGACGCCGCGTAATCGAAGACAGAGATGCCGCCCGCAACTCTCGTCACGCTCTTTGTCCTACGCGGCGATGTCGAGTCGACGCGTTGAGGCTGGTCGACGCGGCGGACCGCGCCGGTGGCGACGTCCACCACGGTAAAGGGCCGCCGGGCACTGCCCTTGAAGTAGGCGTAGCGGCCGACCCAGCGATGGAAGAACAGCCCCTGGTGCTTTGCCGCGGCGAGCAGCGGCCGGCCGGTTGTGATCTGCGTCTCACGCTCTACGGAGCCGGTGTCCCACCGGAAGCGGGCCCGCCAGAGCTCGCCCTCGATGTTTAGCAGCACCAGCCGCGGGTCGTCGCTGAAGTAGGCCTGGTCGTACCGGCAGTCGGCCTTCGGCGACAATCCACGGTCTAGGGGGACGGCGCCTCGCGTCGCCGCGTCCACCGGCCGCTGCAGGACGTAACGGGGCGGCCACGATGTCTCTTCCCGTCGGAACCCATCGGCGACGACCAAGCGCGGGCCGCCGCGGACGGGCCGCACCAGGCCGGCGGGGAACTGAGTCTCGAGGACGGGCTCCAGCGTTTCGGCGTCGACGACGGTGACAAGCGTTTTGACCTGGTCGCGGAAGAACAGGTACCCGTCGGGCGACGCCAGCACACGCGCCAGCGTCTCGCCGTGGGTCTCCGTTTCTGGCGTCCCCGTTTCTAGCGGCGCCGTTTCTAGCGGCCCTTCTTCTACCGCCGGCTCGACGGCCAAGGCGCGCGGGCAGCCAAGGGCGACCATCGTCACGGCGAGGATGCCCCCCACGCACGGGACGCCTACGCACGAGGCACCAACACGCGAAAACCAAGCCCACGAACCCCATAGCAAGGGGCGCACCAACCACGCATGGCCGCGATTCTTGTGGTTCATGCCAGTCAACTTACGCTCCTCTCCGCGGTTGTTTCTACGGTCTCTTCGACGGGGCGTCTCGGCACGATCGGCGGCGGGGCTCACCGGCCCGCTTCACTCGCCTGGATGATCTGTAGCAGGACGAAGCCCACAAACCCGACGCCCGCCGCCAAAGCGAGCATCTTCAGCGCGAAAGCAAGAGCCTTCAGGGCCCAGGCGGTCGCGTGGGCGAGCCCACGCGGCAGCGGGTTGCATGGGCCCCTCAGCAGCCCGTAGACGCACCCGGCGAAAACGCCCGCCATGATCACGCGGCTCATCGGTTCGATGTCCGAGCCGTACGCTTGGTAGAGCATCGTCGCGGCGGCGGCGAGGGTAGCGAGCGAACGGTAGCTCACCGCGCAGGCGTCGATCCACGCCTCGGACCCGAGGGGCGGGCCGGGCTGCCGGGCCGGCGTCGCACTGCCCGTATCCGCAAGCGTATCGAGGTCGATGGCGACGCTTTTCTTGCCGCCTGCTGCCTGTGGTTTCTTCTTCTCGACGCGTTTCTTTTGCACGGCGCGGGGCCGGGGGGGATCGGGCACGTAGACCGACTTCTCGACGCGGCCCGTCCCCCCGCAGGTCCAGCACGGGTCGGACACCGTCTGGCAGACGGAGTTGCCCGACAGGTCGGTGGTCCACTCGGTCCTCTGCGTGCGGCCCATCCCGCCGCAGCTGCTGCAGCTGTGGTTTTCTGTGCGGTAGCCCATCAGTCTTTTTCCTTGGTTGCGTAAGCGCGTGCGAACAAAACCTCGGGCGTTTGCGGCGGAGTCTGCGGAATCGGCCGTGGAACGCCGGTCGCCTGCCCCGACTTTCGGTTGTGTCCGTTAGCTCTATGCACAGGTCGGGTGGTTGTTCGTGGGCCTGTTTTGCCGCGGGTCATTGCTGCTGGTACTGGAGGAACACCTTGCGGCCCTGCCGGAGGCGCCGCACCCGCATGCCCCGCCCGCCGCCGGGCAGGGGGACCCAGTCGCCGAAGTCCATGTCGGCGGCCGCTTGGCCGATGCTCTCGTAAGCGTTGGCGATCGACTTGAACCCTCGCCGGCGGATCGTCGGCGAACGCCAGCCTTCTGCGGTGAGCACGAAGAGGTCTGAAACCGGCGCCACCCCAGCCTGGGCTTCGCCGATCGAGTTCAGCCCCTTCAAGAACCGCGCCTGGGGCGAGCCGTCGTTCATCAGCTTGGCGAGGTTGCCGACCGGCGTGCTCGAGAAGTTCTTGCGGTAGAAGCAGCGGAAGCCGGCCCCCTCGTCGCGGGCGGTCCGGCCCTGCGGGTCGGCCCACTTGGTCACGGACGCGACACGCACCTCCACGGCAATCCCCAGCAGGTTGATCCCCGGGATGGAGTACTCGACCCGGTCGGGCCCTAGCCGCTTGCAGGACGGCAGCAACGCCATCTCGCGGAGCAGGGCCATGCGGATCGAGTCGTCGGTCGGCTCGACGACCTCAGTGGGGATGCGGATGCGTGTGGTGCCCGGCTCCATCCACTGCTTCTCCTGCTCGGAGAAGTAGGCGAGCCGCAGCTCGCGGGCCACGCGGTCGACGTTGGCGGCGATGGCCTCCGCCACCCGGCGCCCGGCGGGCAGCTGGCGTTGGCTGGCGTCCACCAACAGCCAGCCCCGCAGCGCGTTGATCTCGTCGGGCCCGGCCCCGTTGAGTTCTTGGCAGATGCGACCGGCGTGGGCCGTTAGCAGCCGGGTGTGCCGCGCCAGGATGTAGCTTTGCACTGCCCGGTAGGTCTCTGTAGCGGCGATGTCGCCGTAGTGCTGCTGGATGGCCCGGCGCCAGCGGGCGAGGCTGGCCAGCGACGGGTACTCGTCCGCCAGGGCGGTCACCTGGGCGAAATCGACCCGCAGCCGCCCCAGCTGGCGCCGCCGTGCGTCGTGCCGGCGGCGGCCCTGGTAGGCCGCCACCACGCCGCTGTCGGCCGACGCTACGAGCAGCTCCAGCTGGTCGGGCGATGCCGCTTGCTGGTCGGTGCTGAACGTCGCCAGCGTGGCGTTGGCCCGCCGCGCACGCAGCGTGTCGATCTCCTCGCGCCACGCCCGCTGCTCCGAGGCGAAGTAGCTCACCAGGTGCGTGCGGCACAGGTTCGCCAGGCGTGTGGCGTCGGTGAACGACTCTCGGTGCGTCGCCCCGAGGCGGGCCCGCTCCAGCTGGGCGCCCAGCCAATCGCCCACGACGCGGTGCGTCCACACGCCGGCCACGGTGCTCGCCCAGCCCGGCATGCCGGACTTGAACATGTTGATGCCGGTCCAGTCGCGCATCCGGGCGGCAACCTCTGACCCGTAGTGCTTGGGCGACCGCATCTCTTGTGCGACACGCTGCCAGACGTAGCGCTGCTTGAGGTCCAGGTCGTCGAAGGCCGTGCCGAACCGGCGGGTAAACTCGTCGCCGGCGTACAGGCTCAGGCCGCCGATCATGTGGTCGCCCATCTTGAAGCGGTCGCGGCGCTCCAGCGGCATCTCGCGGCGGTAGAGTTCGACCCACGAGGAGATGGCGTCGACCTCGGCCTGGGTTGCGATCGGCGCGTTGTTGCGGCCCCGCAGTTGCCGCCGCCGGGTGAGCTCCGCCTGGCCGGCCTGTTCGGGGTCGCGTGTCTGCATCGCCGCGATGGCGCGTCGCTTGAGCTCGGCCGTCTGCTCCGGGCTGCTGGTCGCGACAAAGCTGGCCGAGGGGCCCCGCTCGCCGAACGCGACCCAGCCGCCGAGCCGCGCGAGCCGATCCGCCCACACGCCGTAGATCAGCACCTCGGTCTGCGGCTTGAACCGCCGGGTGTCGATCGAGTTCCACACCGCCCGCTCCAGGCGGAACGTCTGGAGCACGGGGTCGTACCACCCCCGCAGGCGGCACTCGGCGATCTCGACCGCGTCCGCTTCTTGGCGCCCGCGGCCGCCCCGCGCGGCGTCGGGGCTGCGTAGCCGGTAGAACTTCGCCACGCCGGTTGCCTGGAGCGCCGCGTCGGTCCGCTGCTGGTGAGGCGGCACGGGCTGGCGGTCCTGCAGCCACTTCGAGCGCTCGTCGGGGCCGGCCGTCAGCGGGTCGGCCAACCCGCCGTAGCGGGCGCCCGTTTCGATGGACAACGCCACGCCAACAAACTCCGGGTAGCTGTAGTAGACGCCGAACCAAGCTCCGGGCAGCGGCCGCGTGCCGGCCGGCGGCCGCTGGGGCAGGGGCGCCAGAGCGGGCAGCTCGCCCTGCGCCTCGATGTCGAGCCCTGCCAGATCGGGCGCCGCGATCGGGGCGGGCGCCCCCACCCCAGCGGCCGGTTGCGTCGCCGGGGCCACCGGCTGCCGCTCGGTAGTGGCGACCGCGTTCACGCCTGGCGCCTCGTCACGGGCCGCCGCGGCCCACGCCGCACGGCCAACCGTTGCTTGTTCATGGCGGGGCAGGGCGCCGCCGCGTGTTGCAGTCTGCTCGTCCGCGCACGAGCCGAAGGCCAAGGCCAGGGCCGCCGCCACGACAGCGGAATACCAAGCTCGCATTTCGCACCTTTCCGTCATTGCTACGCTGGGGTTTGATTTCGCTGGCTGCCGAACCCACGGCCCGCCGGCATGGCTACGGGTAGAACGATCTAGCGGCGGCCGGCGCACGGCGGGTTGTTTGAAAGTGCGTCGGGCCTCGCAGGCGGCCCCCAACGCGAGGGCCGCTGCACGCGGCCCCGGCGGTGACGACCCACGCCGCGGCAAGACGGGGCGCCTCAATCGTCGAGCGTCGACAGATCGAAGTACCACGCGCAGTGGCCGGTGGAGTACGGGTTGCCCTCGAACATCAGGCACGGGCCATGGGTGGGGTTGATCGTGGGGTCGAGGTCCCACAGGGTGCCCGGCGCCCTGCCGGACCCGGCGTCTGCACGGACCTCTCCTTTGAACGGCGCCTCGCCGCGCTCGGCGCCGGTGGCCCGATCGAAGACGGTGAGCTTCTCTTCGTCGGCCACGGCCAGCAAGCGATCGGAGAGCAGAACCCTCCGCGTTTTGTCAGAGAACCGCTTGTCGAGCCGCTGCGTCTGCCCACCGTCCCGCAGGCTGTGGACCGCGATGGAATACAGCCAGGGCGTGTTGGGTTGGGCGCGTGCGTAGGTGAGCAGCGCGAGGCTGTCCCCGAAGACCGCGGCATCCACGGTCTCGACATCCCCGCCCGACCTTGGCGCCTCTGCGATCTTGTTGCCTGTCGCCAGGTCGTAGACCACCGCTGCGACCTCGCGGCTGAATCCATCCAGCAGCACGATCAGGCGCCCGTCGCGGGCGATCAGGCGGTTGCCGAAGCGGGGGCCCGCGTACTCGCTTTCGAAGTAGCGGCGTTCCGGACGCAGCGTGTACAGCGGCTTTCGGTCGCCGATGCGGTAGACATGCACCGCGCCACCGTCGGACACCGTTTGATCGGGCCGGACCCAAGACGGGAAGGGTGTGCCGGGCGCGCCGATGGCGGCCAATCCGCCATCCACGGCCACGGCCTTGCCGAAGCGGTTACCGAAGTCGGATCGAGCGCTGGCCGGCGGTTCTGGGCCGACGAGCGGCGGCAGGGCCTCGCCCGTTTCTGTGTTCAGCAGCTGCACCATGCCCTGCATGCGATACCGCCCTGGCTGGTAGTACGAGTTGGCCACCGCGGCGTACTTGCTGCTGCCGATGTAGAGCCCTTCGACCCGAGGCGAGCTGAACTTGCAGTCTGTTGGCCGGCGGGTGCTGGCCGTCATGCGGTGCTTCTGCGTTGCGGCGTCGAAGACCAGCAGGTCGATGTTTTCTGCCCCCGCGGCTTGGTTGTGCCGCAGCAGGAAGAGCCGTCGGCCGTCGAAGGCGACATGCCCATTCAGCTGGTCGCCGTCGCCCTTGATCGTTTTGCCGTCGACCCGGTTTGGTAGGCCCACGAGCTGCCCCACGGCCGAACTCTGGTCGAGGCGGTCGAGCATCTCTCGGAACGCGCGGTCGGGGCGGATCGACGCCAGCTTCATCCTTCGGACGAACGAGTCGGCCAGGACGTAGCTGGACTCGGCGTCCCGCCGCGGGGCGGTGCGGACCTTGCGCACCGCGTCGTAGACGGTGTCTGTGCCGTGCTGCTTGCACAGGGCGTCGAGGTCGGCCGCCGGGTCTTTGCTGTGGTACAGCAGCCAGAGGGCGTACGCGCGGTCGGAGTGCCGGCCGCAGAGTTCGGCCGCGGCTTTGCCCAGATGGCCGGTAAACGGGTGCAGGCCGAGCGCCTCCGGGTCTTTTAGGCTGCCGTCGGCGTCTTTCGGGGCCAAGCGGACGGCGTCGAACGCAGACTTAAACGCCTGGGCGCCGAACAGCTCGCGTGTGTCGCGCACCCACGCGGCGGCGGCGTCCTGGCTCATGGGGATGTCGAACCGCGGCCCTGGCCCCAAGCCCACGCGTGCGATGTACGTGGCCATCGACTCGGCCGTGGGGAAGAGGTCGAGCTCCCGGCCCGCCTTCCAGAACTCATAGCGGTCGCGTGCCAGCACGTAGCAGTCGTAGAGGTGGCGGTTCTTGGTGAAGGCCGTTTGGGCGCTGTTCAGGTTGGAGAACGTCATGGTGGCGGTGGTTGGGAACGACGCCTTGACCCAGGCCGAGAACAGCTGCACCGCGTTGTCCGCCACGCCGCCGTCGTAGGCGTTGCTGCTGCCCAGCATCCAGCGGGTTGCCTTTGCTGGGCTGAACCGCTGGCGGCTCATCGGGTTGCCACTAGAAGTCACGCGGACCATGCCTTCGCGGAGCATCATCGCCACATCTTTGTTCAGCAGTTCCTTGGCGAAGACCTGGCTTGCTTCGTCAAAGCCCGGGCGGTCTGGGTAAAGGCGCCAGAAGACCTTCCGCGCCTCCGCCACGCGTTGGCTGCCTAGCTGGTCTGCCTGCTGGCTCTGGCTGCGGGCGTCCAGGGCGCTGCCGGCCGCGCGGCCTAGGTTGCTGCCGACCGACGCCGCCATAACCGCGCCGGGCGTGCGGGGGACAAAGACAACCGACCGGCCGCCGCCGCGGCGCCCGGCGGCAGGCGCGTCGAGCCGGCTGAGCCGGTCGCGTAGTTCCTGGACGGCGGCGGCGCCGCTGGGGCCGGCTTGGCTGCGGTCTTCCTGGCTTGGGTCGGCCCGGCTGGTTCGCGGTGGCGTGGGCCGTTGCGCCCGCGCGCCCGCCGCGGGTTTGCCCAGCAGGGTTCGGCGGCTGTCGCCGACGTTTTGTTTGGCTTGCCTCCGCCTGGCAGGTTGCTGGGAAGGCTGCGTTGTGGGGGCCGCGGCGCCGCCGATTGTTGGCGCCGCTGGGCCGCTGGGCGGGGCGGCGGCCATGGCCGCCAGGCCGCCATCGAGCGACCCGCCGCCGGGCGCGAGCAGCCGCACGCCGCCGGCCAAGATGACCACCGCGGCGGCGACGCCCGCCACGCGTGTCCACCCGTGCCGCCGGATGGATGCGAGCGATCGATCGAGCCCGCCACGCAGCCACGCGGCCAAGCCGCGAAAGCCAACACCCCGAGAGGCGCCGCCGCCCCAGGCCACCGCCTGGCGGGCCAGAGCGGCCCACTTGGCGCCGGGCGTCGCCGAGCCAGGCCGCCCGTCTAGCAGCCCTCGAATCGACCCCGCTTGGACGAAGCACGCAAAGTCCGCCCGGCGTACCAGGGTTTCGCGCCCGATGCGTCCCTGCGTCGCCAGGGCCTTGAGATACCGGGCTGATACCGGTCCAAACTCGGACGAGCCGTCCTTCATGTACCACGAGTCTTGCACGTCACTGCCTCCGGTTGCGGTCTGAGTTGTTCTGCCCAAGGCTCGTTTGTCCAAGTCCCGCGGGCGGCGGCGGCGCCTGAACCACCCGCACTTGTGGAAGCGGAAAGCGGAGGGCTGCCGGGCAGACGCGTGGCAAAAAAACTCAAAAGCGGCCGCAGGCGGTGGCGCGGACCGTCGCAGCGGCTGGAGCGGCGCCGGAACGCATCGAGTTGCTGCGGCGGCTTTGTCGCGTGCCTCGCTTACCGCCCGGCTCTTTTCGGTGTCGCGTTGCCGGAGACAAGCGATGGCCCCCAGCGCTGGGAAGTCCTTGGCTGATCGCCCCCGAGCGCCTTTAGTCCCCTGCACGGGAAAACGCGGCGTCAGAGACCAAGCAGACGCCCGGCAATCCACGGCAGGCAGCAGCTTCGGTTAGGCTTGCCTTGCCCGGAACGCCGCATCGCCAAGCACGGCGCAACCTGATTGACGACAACAGCTTGCAGACCCGTGAGGTCCTCCGGAGGGAGTGCCCAGCAAGTGAGCCGGTCCGATGGATCTTTCCTGCCTGCTCGAACCGAGGCGTAACGCGGCCGCATACTGGATAGACGGCCCGGAGTCTTGCGCTCCGATTGTGCTAACTGCTGCAGGCTGAACAGAGTTGGCGGGCCAAATAAGCTGGCCAAGCCCGGCGGCTGCGAACACTGTTCGAGAGGCCGCAGCGTGATAGGCCAGGAGGGACTGGGCCTTGGTTTAGGCTCGGGCGCCGGTCCAGCCCGCCGCAGCTAGGTTGGCAGCTTTTTGTAGCGATAAGCACAGGGCTGCTCTTACCGAGACCGGCCAGCCGCGGGGCGGGCCGACATGTGAGCTTTCTGAGACCGAGACGATGGGGCATTCAGGCGAAACAGACTCGACGGACATGGGCGGAAAGTCCTACGCCGGTGGGGCCGGAATCGGCCTCACGCACGTGGTGGGCGTTGGGGCGTCGGCCGGCGGGCTCGAAGCGCTCGAACGCCTGTTCGATGGCGTCGAGCCCGACTCTGGCATGGCGTACGTCGTGGTGCAGCACCTCTCGCCCGACTTCAAGAGCTTGATGGATGAGCTGCTGGCCCGGCACACGCGGATGCCCATCTTTAAGGCCACCGACGGCGTGCGTGTCGAGCCCAACACCATCTACCTGATGCCGCCCAAGACCGAGATGATCATCTCGGGCGGCCGGCTGCTGCTCAAAGACAAGGAGCCCAGCAACGGCCTCAGCCTGCCGATCGACCGCTTCTTCCGCTCGCTCGCTCAAGAGGCGGGCGAGGCCGCCGTGGCGGTGGTGCTGTCCGGCACGGGCACCGATGGATCGCGGGGCGTGCGGGAGGTGAGCGAGTGCGGCGGGCTGGTCATCGCTCAGTCGGTGGAGACGGCCCAGTTCGACGGGATGCCGCAGTCGGCGATCGACACCGACTGCGTGGACTACGTGCTGCCGCCCGACCTGATCGGCGACGCCCTCCGCCGGCACGCCCTGGGCCAGCCGCCACGCCCGGCCGAGGGAGACGACCCGGCCGACCCCATGCTGCGTGTCTTCAGCCTGCTGCGGGAGCGGTACAGCCTCGATTTTTCGTCTTACAAGGTGACGTCGGTGAGCCGGCGTATCCAGCGCCGGTTGGGGCTGCTGGAGGAGGAGTCGCTCGAAGACTACGTGGGCCGCCTGGCGCACGACCCGGCCGAGCTCGAGGCGTTGTACCGGGACCTGCTGATCGGCG
>JBCCQL010000025.1:0-15512 GCA_039024355.1 Planctomycetota bacterium | reverse complement strand
TAGGGCTCAATGAGCGTCCAGTGGATGGGGTTTCAGGCGACGGGGTTTCGGACGACGGGGTTTCGGACGACGGGGTTTCGGCGGACGGGCGTCGAACCAAGGTGCTCTGCCTGACCGGCCGCGACGAAGTGGCCCGTGGCGACACCGAAGGGCCGGCCGGCTCGGCCACCAGCCAGTTCGGCCCGCACGTCGAACTGGTGCAGGTTTCTTCTCCCGTGCGTGCCCTCGCGCGGCTCGCCCACGGCGAGTTCGCCGGCGTGTATGCCGACGCCGCCCACTTCGCCGAGGCGTTCGACGCCGGTCGGCTGATGCAGAACGAGCGCATCCTGCAGGGCATGCCCGACGGCGTGGTGCTGCTGGACGCGAGCAGCAAAATCTTGTGGGGCAACGGCCGGCTGCGGGAGTGGGTGAGCAGCGACGACCTGGTAGGCGAGAACTTCTACAAGGTGCTCGGCGGGCCCGACATCCTGGGGCCCGATTACTGCCCCTTCCACACGGCCATCACCAGCCAGCGCGCAAGCGCGTCGACGCTGCGGTGCCACGACTCACGCCACTACCGCGTGCACGCCGCGCCGGTGTTCGACGGCAGCGAGCAGGCGCCCGAGCACCTGGTGGTGACCATCCGCGACATCACCACCGAGACGCTGCAGCACCAGAAGCTGGCGGCCATCCACCAGGCCGGCATCGAGCTGGCCGACTTGTCCACCGACGAGGTCGCCAACCTCGACCTCGAAGAGCGGATCGAGCTGCTGAAGTCGAACATCCTGCACTGCACGCAGGACGTCCTGCAGTTCGACGTGGTGGAGATCCGCATGCTCGAGCAGGGCACCCGGCGGCTGCAGCCGCTGCTGTCGGTCGGCATGAAGCCCGAGGCCGAGTCCCGCCAGCTCACCGCCGACGCCAGGGGCAACGGCGTCACCGGCTACGTCGCCGCGACGGGGCAGAGCTACCTGTGCGAGGACACCAGCGAGGACCCGCTGTACATCGAGGGCGCCCAGGACGCACGCAGCTCGCTGACCGTGCCGCTGATGATGCACGACCAGGTGATCGGCACGTTCAACGTCGAGAGCCCCGAGGCCCGCGCGTTCTCCGAGGCCGACCTGCAGTTCCTCGAGATCTTCAGCCGCGACGTCGCGGTGGCGATCAACACGCTCGAGCTGCTGGCCGCCGAGAAGGCGACCACGGCCGCCGCCAGCGTCGAGGCGATCCACAGCGCCGTGGCCCTGCCCGTGGACGACATCCTGAACGACGCCGTCAACGTCATGGAGAAGTACATCGGGCACGACCCGGACGTGGCCCAGCGGCTGGCGCACATCCTCAGCAACGCCCGCGACATCAAGCAGGTGATCCAGAAGGTGGGCCAGACGATGGCGCCCATCGAGGCCCGCCCGTCGAGCGTCTGCATCGAGCCGCGTGCCGCCCTGGTGGGCAAGCGTGTGCTGGTGGCCGACGAGGACGAGTCGGTCCGCAGCGCCGCCCACACGCTGCTGGAGCGGTACCGCTGCATCGTCGAGACCGCGCACGACGGCAAAGAAGCGATCTACATGGCCCGCAACCTGGCCGCCAGCGGCGGGTACGACGCGATCATCGCCGACATCCGCCTGCCGGATATGTCAGGCTACGAGCTGCTGCTAAAGCTCCACGAGATGGACGACCACGCCCCGCTGATCCTGATGACCGGATTTGGTTACGACCCCGGGCACTCGATCGTCAAGGCCCGCCAGGCGGGGCTGCGGGCGGTGCTGTACAAGCCGTTCCGCCTGGATCAGCTGCTCGAAACGGTCGAGCAGGCGGTGCAGCACCCCGCGGCCGACTAGCGGCTCGGCCGGCTGCCGCGTAGCGGCTCGCCCGCGATGGGCGCCTCGGCCGGCGTGCTATGTTTTTTGGGCCCACCATGCCGGCCCGCCCGCGCCCGCCCCTCTGCCCTGCCCCCGCTGCCGCCATGCACCCCGCCCTCCAGGCTTTGTTGCTTGCAGCGGCCCTCGCTGGCCATGCGACGCTGTGGGTGGGCGTTGTGAACCGCATCCACGGCGTCGGCATCCGCCGCTGGATTGTCGACGCCATCACGATGGCGTCGGGCTTGGTGCTCGCCGGCGTGCCGATGGTGGTCTGCTGGCAGGTTTGGCGCGGGGCGGCTTGGCCGACGCCGTTCGCCTCAACCGCCAATGGGCCGATGGCCTGGTACGCCGCCGCGTGTGCCTTGCTGGTGATCGCAGCGGCTGCGTGGCGGGCAGCACTCGCCCGGCACCCAGAAACCACCGGCGGCCTGCTGAGCCAGCGTTCGCAGACGCTGGACCTCGCCCGCAGGCTGGGCGCCGCTGCTACCGCCCCCGGCCTGCCACGCCTGCTGAGCCGCCTGCCCGGCAACCAGCTGCTGCGGCCCGAGCTGACGCACAAAGAACTGCTGGTCCCCAGCCTGCCGCCAGCGCTAGACGGGCTGCGGATCGCCCACCTGTCGGACCTGCACATGTCGGGGCGTGTGGCGGTGGGCTACTTCCGCGAGATCGTCGATGCGACGCTGGCCGAGCAGCCCGACCTGATCGCCCTGACCGGCGACCTGGTGGAGTACGACGCCCAGCTGCCCTGGATCGCAGAGACGCTCGCCCGGCTGCACGCCCCGCATGGCGTGTACTTTGTGCGCGGCAACCACGACAAGAAGATGGACCACGCCCGCACGCGGCAGGCCCTGTCGGCCGCGGGGCATGTCGACCTGGCGCACACCTGGCGCACGGCAGAAATCCGTGGCCGGGCCGTCCGGCTGGTGGGCAATGAGCTGCCGTGGTTCTCGCCGGCGGGCGACCCCGCGGGCGGCGGCGGCCCCGCGGACTTGATCGTCGGCCTGGCCCACGGGCCGGACCAGTTCGCTTGGGCGCAGCGGCACGGCGTGAACCTGCTGCTGGCCGGCCACAACCACGGCGGGCAGATCCGCGTGCCGCTCCTGGGCGCCATGGTCACGCCCAGCCTGCACGGCACCCGCTACGCGTGCGGCGTCTTCCGGCGGGGGGCGACCGTCATGCACGTGACCCGCGGGGCCGGCTCGCTCGCCCCGCTGCGGTGGAACTGCCCGCCCGAGCTGGCGGTGCTGACCCTGCGGGGCGGCGCCGCGTGAACACCTTGCCGCCGGCCACGGGCCGTGCGACCGTTGCAGCATGACGCCAGCCGCAGACATCCTCGACTCGCCAGCCGTCCGGAGCGTGGCGTGGCGGATGACGGTGCAGCAGTACCAGAAGCTCAGCGCCTCCGGCGTTGTGCCGCAGAAGACCGAGCTGATCCGCGGGGTTGTGATCGACAAGATGACGAAGCCGCCCCGCAGCAGCTGGATGTCTCAGCTGCTGGCCGACTGGCTGCGTGCCAACGTTGCGTCGGGCCACCACGTGCGGCAGGAGCAGCCGCTAACGCTGGGCGACTCTGAACCGGAGCCCGACATCGCTGTCGTGCGAGGCGGGCGAGACAATTTCCGGCAAGCGCACCCCCGTACGGCGACGCTGGTGATCGAGATCGCGGTGACGTCCGGAGAGCTCGACCGCCAGAAGGCCGCGATCTACGCCTAGGCAGGCGTGCAAGAGTACTGGATCGTCCTGGCCGAGCAGGGGCGCCTGCAAGTCGCCGAACGGCCGGAAGGCGGCGCCTACCGCGACGTCACGCTGCTGGACAGCACGGGCGCCACCCGGGCGCCCGTAACCGGCGAGGCGGAGCTGCCCTTACGCGAGCTGTTCCCGGGCGCGTGACGCGGGCCCGGCACGGTGGGCGCCGGGGCCTCGGCGCCATGGGTCACGCGGCTTCTTCTACCACGGGGTTGGTCAGCTCGCCGATCCGCTCAACGGCGACCGTCACCGTGTCGCCCGGCTGCAGCCACACCGGCGGTGTGCGGGCGAAGCCCACGCCGTGCGGCGTGCCCGTGAAGATGGCCGTGCCGGGCAGCAGCGTCGTGCTGCCGCTGAGGAACTCGATGAGCGTCGGCACGTCGAAGATCATGTCCCGCGTGGTCCAGTCCTGCATCGTGCGGCCGTTGAGCGTGGTGCTGATCTTCAGCGCGTTGGGGTCGGCGATCTGCTCGCCGCCGCCGCCGGCGGTCACCAGGCACGGGCCCAGCGGGGCGAACGTGTCAAACGTCTTGCCGCGGCACCACTGCCCGCCGCCGGCCATCTTCTGCCAGTCGCGTGCGGAGACGTCATTCCCGCAGGTGTAGCCCAGCACGTAGTCCAGCGCGTCAGCCGCGCGGACGTTCTTGCACGGCTTGCCGATCACGACGACCAGCTCGCACTCGTAGTCCACCCGGTCGCTGCGCAGGCGCCGCGGCAGCACGATAGGGTCGCCCGGGTGCTGCAAGGCGGCGGTCGACTTCATGAACACCACCGGGTGCTCGGGCGTCGGCTTGCCGCCCTCCTCCGCGTGCTTCTGGTAGTTCAGCCCGATGCACAGGATGTCTACCGGCGCCAGCGGGGCGAGCAGCTTGCCGTCGGCTAGCGGCTCGCCCGTGTCGCGCAGGCCGCCGAACAAATCGCCCTCGAGCCGCGTGCGGCGGCCATCGGCGTGCAGGCGGCCTAGCTGGGCGCCCTCGGGCGTGGCGACACGGATGATTCGCATGGCGGGCCTCTTGGGTGATTAGCAATCGCAGGGTGGTTCGCCGGTGGCGTCGGCGGTGGGCGGGGTCACCAGGCCTTCCAGCTGATCGAAGGCGGTGGCCTCCGGGTCGCGGTCGGCGGGATCGCCCCAGCCGCCGCCGCCGGGCGTCTCGATGCACAGGACGTCGCCGCGGTTGAGCGTCGTGAGCACCTTGGTGGGCAGCGGCTCGACCACGCCGCCCGCGCGGCGGCAGCAGCAGAACGCGCCGCGGGCGGTACGATCGTTGCCGACGCCCCACGGCGTAAACCGGCGGCGGTCGGCGCCGATGGACACGGTCACCCCGTCCACCAGGCACTCGAGCTCCCGCCGCAGCCCGCACCCGCCCCGCTGCCGGCCGGGGCCGCCGCTGCCGGGGATGATCTCGTACCGCACGACACGCAGCGGGTAGTTCTGCTCGATGACCTCGACCGGCGTGTTCAGCGTGTTGGTCAGGTGCGTGTGCACGGCGTCGGCGCCGTCCAGGTCGTGGCTGGCGCCCTGCCCGCCGGCCAGCGTCTCGACGTAGTTAAAGTAGCGGCCGGCGCCGCCGTGCTCGTTGACGCCGTGAGCGTCGATGCTGCGATCGGCGCCGCGATGGTCGATGCCGCCCAGGTTGATCAGGTTCATCTCGCCGCTGCACGCGGCGCACACCCGCTCGGGCGCCGCTTGGTGCAGGGCCCCCAGCAGGACGTCTACTACGCGTTGGTCCGTCAAGATGTTGGCGTTGCCGATCGCCGCCGGGAACCGCGCGTGCAGCACGCTGCCCTCCTCCGCCAGGACCTCAATCGGCCGATAGGCGCCCGAGCAGACCGGCAGGTCGGGGTCGATCACCGCCTTGGCCGCGTAGTAGACGCACGACCGCGCGGCCGACAGCCGGCAGTTCAGCGGGCCACGCACCTGCGGGCTCGAACCGGCGAAGTCGACCGAAAGCTCGTCGCCACGCACGGTCACCGCGGCAGCGATCTTTACCGGCTGGTCCGACACACCGTCGTCGTCCAGTAAGTCCTCGAAGCGGTAGGTCCCGTCGGGCAGCCCGGCGATGCCCGCCCGCATGCACCGCTCGGCGTGGTCCAGGATGTGGCGGGCGTAGCGGGTCACCCGCTCGGCGCCGTCGCGGGCCGCCATCTCCTGCACGCGGGCCTCGGCCGTCTGCCCGGCGGCGAACTGGGCGAGCAGGTCGCCTCGCAGCTCGTGTTGCGTGCGGACGTTCTGCTCGATCAGCGACAGCAGCTCGGCAGAAAACTCGCCGCCTCGAATGATCTGCACCGGCGGGATCTGCAGCCCTTCCTGGTAGATCTCGTGCACGCCAAACGGCATGCTGCCCGGCGCGTAGCCGCCCAGATCGATGTGGTGGGCGGTGGTCGCCGCCAGGGCCACCAGCCGCCCGCCGTGGAAGACGCCCGACACCATCGACACATCCGGCAGGTGCCCGGGCCCCTCCGGGTACGGCAGGTTGGTGATCACCGCGTCGCCCGGCCGGAAGCCGCTAGCCGGGAACCGCGCCAGCACGGCCCGCAGGATGGCCGGCATGATGCCCAGGTGCAGCGGCGTGCCGACCTCTGCCTGAGCGATGACCTGCCCGTCGGGCAGCGCGAGCGCCGCGGAGCAGTCACGCCGGTCCTTGATGTTGGGCGAGTAGGCCGACCGCACCATGGCCGCACACGCTTCTTCGGCGGCGCCCCGCCAGCGGCTCCGCATGATCTCGAGCTCGACCGGGTCGAACTCCGAGTCAGGCCCCGTTTCGTCCGCCCGTTTCATTCGTTGGCCCCCCGCGCGAGCATCAGCTCGCCCGCCGTGAGCAACGTAGCGGCCCAGCCCGGGGGAAGAACACAGGTGGTGTCGTCCTGCTCGATGATGGCCGGGCCGTCAATCGACTGCGGCGACGCGACCGCCTGGCGGTCGTAAACCGGCGTCGGCAGGCGGCCGCCGCGGAACCAAACGTCGCGCGTGGCCGCGGGCCGACCCGGCTCGGCCGGCTGCTGCCGGGGCGCCGCCTCCGCACGGGGCAACACCAACTCTACCGCCACGCCCACACCGGCGACGTCCACCGGATGGTCGTCCCTGGCGAAGCCAAAACGCGTGCGGTGCGCGGCGTGAAACGCCGCCGCCAAGTCGTCGGCGGCGGGCGGCTGACCCGCGGGCCAATCGATCGGCAGGTCGGCCGTCTGGCCGCGGTAACGCAACGCGACGTGCCGCGCGACAACCTGCACCGCGCCTGCTTCCGGCGTGTCCGATCCGGCAGCGGCGTCGAGTTCGCCGCGGGCTTCGTCGGCCAGCGTCGCGCCAAGCTGAGCGATCTTCGCCTCGGCGTCCACGGAGAGCGGCATCAGGCACGCCGCGTACCGGTCGGCCCGCAGGTCGGACTGCAGCAGGCCGGCGGCCGAAAAGACGCCGGGCGCCGCCGGCAGCAGCACACGCGTGGCGCCGAGTTCTTCGGCCAGCTCCGCGGCGTGCAGCGGCCCCGCCCCGCCGTAGCCGCACAGCGTGTAGCCCCGCGGGTCGACGCCACGCTCGACCGTCACCTGCCGCAGGTCCGCGACCATCGCCGCGTTGGCGACACGCAGCACGCCCGCCGCGGCGTCGGTGACGTCGACGCCCAGCGGGCCGGCGACGGCGCGGGCGATCGCGTCCTCCGCCGCGCGGCGGTCGAGCCGCATGCCGCCACCCAGCCGCGAGTCTTCGGCCAGCCGGCCGAGCACCAGGTTGGCGTCGGTCACGGTGGGCTGGTCGCCCCCGCGCCCGTAGCAGGCCGGCCCGGGCTGGGCGCCGGCCGACCGCGGGCCGACCCGCAACGCGCCGCCCGCATCGAGCCAAGCGATGCTGCCGCCGCCGGCGCCGATGGTGTGGATGTCGAGCATCGCGGTCCGCAGGGGCAGGCCGCCCAGCGTGGCCTCGCGCGCCGTCTGGGCTCGGCCGGAGGTCACCACAGCCACGTCGAAGCTGGTGCCGCCCACATCCGCGGCGATCAGGTTGCCACCCGGCGCCAGCCGCGCAGCAGACACGCACCCGCGTACGCCGCCGGCCGGGCCAGACAGAGCGGTCTCGACGCAGCGCCGGGCGACCGCGGCAACCCCGCCGGCGCCGCCGCTGGACTTCATGACGTAGATCGGCGCCGTGACGCCAATCGCCCGCAGCCCGTCAGAAAGCCGCTGCAAGTAACCTTCGACAACCGGTTGCACAAAGCCGTTGGCGGCCGCGGTGGACAGCCGCTCGTACTCGCCCGGCTCTCGCACGATCTGATGCGACAAGCAGACCGCCACGCCCGGCAACGCCCCGCGGATGGCCTCGCCCAACGCGAGTTCGTGCGCCGGGTTGGCGTAGCTGTGCAGCAGGCCGACGACGATCGACTCCGCCCCGAGCGACGCCGCGCTCTGCAGCACGCGGTCGATCTCTGCGGGCTCAAGCGGCGTTTGCACCGCCCCGTCGGGCAGCACCCGCTCCCGGACCTCCAGCCGCAGGTGGCGGGGGATGAGCGGCGGCGGGCGGCGGCTACGCAGGTCGTACATCCGCGGGCGGTTCTGGCGGGCGATGGCCAGCACGTCGCGGAAGCCCCGCGTCGTGATCAGCACGGTGCGGGCGCCCCGCCGCTCGAGCAGCGCGTTCGTGGCGACCGTCGTGCCGTGCACCAGCAGCGAGACGTCCGTCGGCCGCCACCAGCCGCGGCGCTCGCCCTCCCGGACACCGGCGAGGATCGCCCGCCCCGGGTCGTCGGGCGTGCTCGGCGTCTTGAGCGTGTGGGTGTGGCCCGTCGCCGCGTCGTAGCCCACGACGTCCGTGAAGGTGCCGCCCGTGTCGATTCCTAGGCGGATGGTCACGTCGGCGGAGGCGGAATCGGAGGGGTGCAAAGAACCGGCAGCGGCGTGCCGGCAGGGTCGCGGCGCCGCAGCATGGTCGCCCCGCCCTACGCGTGCGGTCAAGTGCCACGCCGCGGCGGTGTGGCCGCGGGAAACGGGTCGGGTAGAATCGCCCAGCATGGCCAGCCAAGCGATTGCAACTCCGGCGCCCGCCGAACCCGCCGACGCCGCCGAGCTGCTGCGGGCGATGGTGGCGTTCGACACGGTAACGCCCCACGTCTCGGGCCGCTGCGAGGCGGAGCGGCCGCTCGCCGAGTGGATCGCGGGCCTGGCGCCGCGCTGGGGGCTGGCGCCGCAGTGGCTGCCCGTCGCCGGCCACGCGCCGAACCTGCTGCTCACCCGCCGCGTTAGAGCGGACGCGCCGTGGTGGCTGCTGGACAGCCACCTCGACACGGTTGGCGTGGGCGGCATGACGATCGACCCCTTCGGCGGCGTAGTCCGCGACGGCCGGCTGTACGGCCGCGGCGCCTGCGACACCAAGGGCACCGGCGCCGCGATGCTGTGGGCCGCCAAGCGGGCGATCGCCGCCGGCACGCTGGGCGCCAACCTGGCCGTGCTGCTGAGCGTCGGCGAGGAGCACGCCCAGGTCGGCGCCCGGGCCTTCATTGAGCACGGCCTGCCGGCGCTCGATTGGCGGCCGGCGGGCGTCGTGGTGGGCGAGCCGACGCAGATGCGGTGCGTCGCCGCGTCGAACGGCTTCGTCCGCTGGCGGATCGTCACCCGCGGCCGGGCCGCCCACTCCAGCACGCCCGGCCAAGGGCACAACGCCATCTACGACATGGCCCGCGTGGTGCTGGCCATGGAACGTGACCACATCGGCCGGCTCGACGCACAGCACCCGATGACCGGCCACGCGGCGTGCAGCATCAACGGCATCGAGGGGGGCGTGCAGCACAACATCGTGCCGGACCGCTGCGTCGTGCAGGTCGACCAGCGGCTCACGCCCGGCCAGGCGCCCGGCGACGCGTTGGCTTCCGCCCACGCGGCAATCAAGCCGCTGCTGGGCGAGCCGCTGATGGGCGGGCACACCGGCCTGGACTACGCGTTTGAGGGCGTCGAGAGCGCCGAGGCGTTCGCCCCTGCGGGCGGCTACGGCTTCGCGGAGTCCATCGCCCAGCGGCTCGAGGCGGCCGGCGTGGCATCCGCCGTGACCGGGGCGCCCTACACCACCAACGCCAACCATTACGCCCAAGCGGGCCTGCCGTGCGTGGTGCTGGGCCCGGGAGACATCGCCCAGGCGCACACGGTAGACGAGTGGCTCAGCCTCGAGCAGCTAGAACTGGGCGTGCGCGGGTATGGGGCGCTGCTAGAGTCGCCGCCGCCGCAAAACTGAGCGCGGCTCGTAGCGCTGAGCTTGGCCCGGAGCACGGGGCGTGGCCCGGAGCCTAGCCCGGGCTGCCGCTGCACTAGAGCCGCTGCATCAGAAATGGCTGGAAAAAGCCGTTGAGAAGTTGAGCGCCGTTGAGAAGTTGAGACGAGTGCCGCCGAGAGGAGTCGAACCTCCACGCCCTTGCGGGCACAGGTACCTGAAACCTGCGCGTCTGCCAATTCCGCCACGGCGGCATTCTCCGTGATCGCCCGCGCCCATCGGGCGTTGGCTGCAGGAGCGACACCTTCGCACAAGCTTTGGTTCACCGCAAGTGGGCTGGCGAAGCATGCGGGCGGCGGCTTCGCGGCGGCTGGTTCGCGCTCACGCGCTCTCGCGTGGCGTGGTCGCTTCGAGGCGGTCGATGCGTACCCGCTCGACGCGACGCTTGGAGACTTCGAGCACCGTCACACGCACGGCGGATTGCCACTCGACCCGGTCGCCCGAGGCGGGGACGCGGCCCAGCTCGCTGAAGACGAACCCGCCGATGGTGTCGTAGTCGCCGTCCTCGGGCAGCTCGACGCCGAGCGCCTCGTTGATCTCGTCGACGTGGGCCCGGCCGAGCGCCTCGCAGGCGCCCTCGGCTAGGACGCTGATCTCTTGCTCGGTGTCGGCGTCGTACTCGTCGACAATCTCGCCGACGATCTCCTCTAGCACGTCCTCGATGGTCACCAGCCCGGCGACGCCGCCGTACTCGTCTAGCACCATGGCGATGTGCGTGCGCGTTTGCTGGAACATCTGCAGCAGGTCGTTCACCGGCTTGGTCTCGGGGACGAACACCGGCTTGCGCACCAGCTTCCGCAGCGGCATCCGCTGCTCGCCCGGGCCCTTGGCCAGCTCCGGCAGCAGGTCCTTGACGTAGAGGACGCCCACCAGGTCGTCGCGGTTGGTGTCGTAGACCGGGATGCGGGTGTGGCCCGCGGTGATGACGTCGCGCAGCACCTCTTCCCAGTCGGTGTCCGCTTGGAGCATGTGCATGTCGGTGCGGGGCGTCATGATGTGGTCGACGTCGGCGTCGCCCAGCTCGATGACGCCCTCGATCATCTCGCGGGCCTCGCCCTCGAGCAGGCCCTCGCGGTGCCCCTCGTTGACGATCGTGCGGATCTCTTCTTCGAGGGTCTCCTCGTCGGGTGCCGCAGGCGTCTTGCCCGCCAGGCGGTGCAGGACCGCGTCGAACCCGCGGGCCGCCAGCACGCCGGGCCGCATCAGCGTCGCGAGGCCACGCCACAACCACCACGTGTGGAACAAGAACGCCACGCCGCAGACACGCGCGACCGACCACGGGACCCACACCTGCAGGGCCACCAGCGACACGCCCAGCAGGGCGGCCGTGGCGGCCACGCCGCCCGCCGACGGCGGACCGGCCCCGCCCCGCGACGAGCAGAACCAGACGCCCACCGCCACGACGTACACGGCCGAGGCGATCACCATCAGCATGCTGATGGCCAGCGACGCGCCGTCGTGCTGGTTGAGGACCTCGGTGAAGCGGTCGGGCTGCTCCCGGCGTTGGCACAGGTCTTGGAGCTCGTGCCGCGAGAAGTCCCGCAGCACGCGGGCGCCGATCGCCGACAGGCAGGCCAGCAAAGCGGAGCTGGCGCCGAGCCACAACAGGTCGTTCACCGGGGGGCCGTTCCTTTCGTGTTGTTGGCCGCCCCGGCGGCGCCCGCCCCGCGGGGCATGGCGATGCCCAGCCCCGCCAGGCACGCCGCCTCGGCCTCGCGCATGCGGGCCTCCTGCTCGGGCGTCTTGTCGCGGTAGCCCACCAGGTGCAGGGCGCCGTGGACGAAGTACAGCAGCAGCTCGTGCTCGGCGGGCCAGCCGTACTCCGCGGCGTTGGCGATCGCCGTGTCGGCGCTGGCCACCACCTCGCCCTCCAGCGTCTGGCCGTCGTCTTCCAGGGCAAAGCTCAGCACGTCGGTCGGGTAGTCGTGCTGCAGGTACTGCACGTTGAGCTTGTGGATGGTGGGGTCGTCCACCGCGGCCAGGCTAACGCAGCCGGCCCGTCGGCCCGCCCCGGCCAGCACCGCCCGGACGGCCGCCGAGACCCGCTCCTCGTCGAAGCGGAGCGCGTCTTGCTGGTTGGCGAAGAGGATTTCCATCGCGGCGTCGCGGCCGGACCGGGGGCGCTGGCCCGGCGGCGTCACGCGGTCTCCTGATCGGGGTACTTGACGCGGCCGTGGTAGACGGCCGCCAGCGATTTGATGAGGCTGTCGCCGATCTTCCGGACCTCTTGCAGCGTCAGGCCGCACTCGTCGAACTGCCCGTCGGCCAGCCGCTTCTTGCTGAGCTCGTCAACCAGGTTTTCGATCCGCGACGGCGTGGGCTCGACCAGCACGCGGCTGGCGCTCTCTACGGCGTCGGCCAGCATCAGCACGCCGGCTTCCTTGGACTGCGGCTTGGGGCCCGGGTAGCGGAAGGAGCTCTCGTCGACCTCCGCGGCGTCGGGGTCCGAGCCCCGGCGGACCGAGGCCTGGCGGTAGAAGTACTCCACCAGCGTCGTGCCGTGGTGCTGCTGGATGAAGTCGATGATGCACTCGGGCAGCTTGCGTTGGCGTGCGAGGTCGGCGCCGTCCTTCACGTGGGCGATGATCACCAGCGTGCTCATGGCGGGGGCCAGCGTGTCGTGCCGGTTGGCGCCCTGGCCCTGGTTCTCGATGAAGTACTGCGGGTGCAGCATCTTGCCGATGTCGTGGTAGTAGGCGCCCACGCGGACCAGCAGCGAGCGGCCGCCGATGGCCTCGGTGGCCGCCTCGGCTAGGGACGCCACGGTGATCGAGTGGTTGTAGGTGCCCGGCGCCCGGCGGATGAGTTCTTGCAGCACCGGGTGGGCGGGGTCGCCCAGCTCCAGCAGCCGCTGGTCGGTCTGCACGCCGAACAGCCACTCCACCAACGGCAACGCCGACATCATCAGCGAGCCGGCGATGACGGCCCACACGGCCAGCATCAGCCCGCGCTCGAGCGTCGGCCCGATAGGCTGCCCGGCCAGCGTGTAGACGCCCACAGCGGTCAAAAACGCGACGCCCGCCGCGATGAAGCCCACGATCAGCAGCTTGCTGCGTGTCCGCACCGCGTCGAGCACCACAATGGCCCCGGTGGCGGCGGCCAGCAGCACCACCGCGTCGCTCAGATCGTGCCCCACGGCCACGACGCCCACCAGCGTGATCGCTGCCGAGAGCAGCAGCGCGAGCTCCTGCCCGCTGGCAATGGCCAGCGTCATGCCGAAGAGCAGCAGCGGTATGACCTCTACCATGCGGTGGTACGGGTGCGTGAGCAGCATGGCGGCTACCGCGGCGATGATGGTCAGCAGCAGCGTCACCAGCCGCGGCAGGTCGGTCAGCAGGTGGGGGTCCAGCCGGTAGGCGAAGAAGCCGCCCACCATGAACAACGCCAGGTACATGCCCAGGACGGCCAGCGACCGCGCGGCCTTCTGCTCGAAGGTGCGGGACTCCAGCTCTTTCTGGTACTCGAGCTCCAGCAGGATGCCCTCGGACTCGTCGATGGGGTCGCCCGCGTCGGCGAGCTCGTCGCCGGGCTCGTAGAGCTTGAGCTGCGGCTCGACGGCGTCCTCGGCCGCCTGCTGAGACCGGCGGGTGGCCTCGGCGTCCAGCCGCAGCGTGACGGGCAGCCGCGGCCGCAGCCACGCAAAAACGCGGTCCGCCACCTCGATCGACGGCGCCTTCTGCTGCAGGCCACGCTGCAGGGCGCTGGTCACGTTTTCCAGCAGCACGCCGGCGACCGGGGTCACCAGCCCGAACTCGGTGCTGCCGGCCGCGCGGACCTCAATCCGCTCAACGTTGGCGCCCAGGTCGACGGGGGCTTTGTCGAGGGTGCCGGTCCGCAGCAGCGGGGCGAAGACCTCGTCGAGCGATTGCTTGAACTGCTCGGCGGCGCCCTCGGCGGTGAGCGCTGCCTTGAAGCGGGCGAACTGCTCCGCCTGCTCCTGGGCCGTGGCCGCCGGCGTGCCCTCAGCGAGCACCGGGGAAAACGCACGCCAACGCTCCGGGTCGACCTCCTCGAAGGCGGCCGCGCCGACCAGCTGGTTGACCTCGCTCAGCAGCTTGGCCTGCAGCTGCAGCAGTTCGGCCGGGTTCTTCTCGTAGACCGCTACGGCGCTGCTGCGGGCCAGCCGGCGGGCCTCTTCGGTCGCATCTTCGTCGGGCAGCGTAAAGCTGCTGCGGGCGATCAGCGGCCGCGTCGGCACCCGGTCCGTGCGGAAGTCGCGCGGCGGGTTCCAGCCCTGCGTCAACGCCCACAGGCACAGGCTGGTCGCCAGGCACAGGCCGATCCGCAGCAGCACCACGCCGCGACGCGCTTGCTTCATCACGGCGCTGAAGCGGCCCGGCGGCAGCTCGAGCGCGGCCACGCGTTGGCTGCGGGTGCGGGTTTGGTTGCCGGTGGACATGAAAAGGGGCTCGCCCCTGGAGGGGCGCCTAGTCCTCTTCGTAGGCGTCGACGATGCACTGCACCAGGCGGTGGCGGACGATGTCGGCCCCGCCCAGCGTGATGCGCTTAACGCCGTCGATCGACTCCAGCCGCCGGATGGCGTCGCCCAGGCCGCTGCGGGCGTGGCGGGGCAGGTCGACCTGCGTCGTGTCGCCGGACACCACCATCTTGGACTCGGCGCCCATGCGGGTCAGGAACATCTTCATCTGCGCCGCGGTGGTGTTCTGCGCCTCGTCCATGATCACAAAGGCGTTGTTCAGCGTCCGCCCACGCATGTAGGCCAGCGGCGCCACCTCGATTACGCCGTCGGCCATGTGCCGCTTGAGTTGCTCGAAGTCCATCATCTCGCTGAGGGCGTCCAGCAGCGGCCGAAGGTACGGGTTGATCTTGGCCTGCAGGTCGCCGGGCAGGTAGCCGAGGCTCTCGCCCGCCTCGACCGCCGGACGCACCAGGATGATCTTGCGGACGTCGCCGGCCTTGAGCGCCTCGATGGCCGTGGCCACGGCCAGGTACGTCTTGCCGGTGCCGGCCGGGCCGATGCAGAACACCAGCTCGTGCTCGCGGATCGCCTTGACGTAGGCCGCCTGGCCCGGCGTGCGGGGGCGGATGTTGACCCCCGGGTGCTGGACCTCCACCTTCGGCGGCTTGGCCGGCGAGGCGTCACCCGTGAGCTGGCCGATGATCTCGCTCACAAGCTCCCCGCCCACGGCGCCGTCGTGGCCGATGGCGGTCTTCATCTGCTCGAAGATGGCCGTGGCCTGCATCACGGCCTGCTCTTCGCCCGAGACATGAATCCGACCGTTGCGCGTAGCGATCTTCGCCGGAACCGATTTGCGGATCTTGCGGAGGTGCTGGTCGGAGGTGCCGAAGAGCAGGATCAGCTGCTCCGGGCTGGTGACCGGGATAGACGCTTCGATCATGCAAGCGGCCGCTCGGCGGGCGGGCGGCCCTTGGGCTTGGGAACGAGCCAGGCGGGCCACGCAAGCACGGCCGCCGTTGGACTCGAAACTATACCTAATCGGCGGAATCGGGCGCCAGAAGCTTGCCCCCGCGGCCACGCAACCCCGGGCCCGGATTCGGGTTCTGACGATTGCGTGGCCTTTCGGGCGGCCGGACGGTTGGGCGATTCCGCCGGTCCGCCACCCGCGTCACGGCCCCACGACGCGGGCGACCCACAGCAGATAGGCCACCGGGGCGGCGAACAAGATCGAGTCCAGCACGTCCAGCACGCCGCCGAAGCCGGG
>JBCCQL010000024.1:0-15943 GCA_039024355.1 Planctomycetota bacterium | reverse complement strand
CGTAGATGAATGACCCGCCCGACCAGACGGCCGAGTTCAAGGCGGCGAACTTGTTGTCCTCCGGCGGGATGATCTTGCCGAAGTACTCGCGGAGCAGCTCGGGGTGCTCTTTCACGGCGGAGTCGGTGTCCGTGAAGATGACACCCTTCTCTGCCAGGTCTTCCTGCAGCGAGCCGTAGACCACCTCGCTCTCGAACTGTGCTTTGACACCGGCCAAGAACTTGCGCTCTGCCTCCGGGATACCGAGCTTATCGAACGTGTCCTTGATCTCCTGCGGGACGTCCTCCCAAGTCTTACCCTGTCCCTCGGTAGGCTTGAGGTAGTAGTAGACGTCGTCGAAGTCGATGTTGATGGCGCCGCCCCACTCGGGCATCGGCTTCGACTCGAAGATTTCGAGCGAGCGGAGGCGGAAGTCTCGCATCCACTCCGGCTCGCTCTTCATCTGCGAAATCTGCTCGACCACCTCGCGGTTCAGCCCCTTGCGTGCTTTGAACACGCCAGTGGTTTCGGTCACGAAGTTGTACTTGTTGATCTCGCCAACGACATCAGCCTCGGGGGCGTCGTTGACAAGCATTTCGGTCGAGAGGGTATCCGTTGCCATGTTCACCTCGTCTATTTCGTGCCAAACCCGCGATCGGGCCGGCTGGTTGCTTCACACAGTTTGGGCTGCTTACCCAACGCTACCTAATCCCATCTGGGGAATCACTGAAAGCTTTCGCTCGTTCCCTAGGAGCCTCGCTCCGGCGGTGATCGCTAGACGGCCACGGCGTCGTCGTCTTGCATCTCTTCTTCCAGGCGAGCGGCTTCCGGGTACGCAGAGCGGATCCGGTCGTATCCGTCGGTGTACAGCTCGCGGGCCAGCTCTACGCCACCCGTCTCCACGATGCGGCCGCCCAGCATCACGTGCGTGAAATCTGGTGTGTTTTGGTCGAGGAGCTTGTCGTGGTGGGTGATGATCAGGATGCCCATCTCTGCCCCACCAATCTCGGCGATGCTCTGGCTCGCCAGCTTGACCGCGTCGACATCCAGGCCTGAGTCGGTCTCATCCAGAATCGCAAACTTCGGCCGCAGCATAGCGAGCTGCAGAATTTCCGCACGCTTCATCTCGCCACCAGAGAAGCCATCGTTCACGTAGCGGCGGGCGAACTCCGTATCCATCCGCAGCTGGCCCATCTTTTCCTTCAGTTCCTTACGGAACTCACGCATCGGGATGAGGTCTTCGCCCTCTTTCCGGTTTGGGTTGCGGACGTTGGTCGCTGCGTGGCGGAGGAAGTCCGCGAGCTTAACGCCCGGGATCGCCATCGGCCGCTGGAAGGCCATAAACAGCCCGGCTCGGGCCCGCTCGCTGGCGTCCATCTCTAGCACGTCAGCCCCGTCCAGGCTGATTGAGCCGCTGGTAACCTCGTACGCGGGATGCCCCATCACGGCGTTGCCGAGGGTGCTCTTCCCAGAGCCGTTGGGGCCCATCAGGGCGTGCGTCTGACCACGCTCGATCGTGAGATTGACCCCGTTGAGGATCGGCTTTCCTTCGACCGCTACGTGCAAGTCGGTGATCTTCAGCGTTTCGTTCATAATCTTGATACGCCCGGGCATGCAGCCGCGGTTGCTCGATCGCCGGCAAATCCTCATTGCAGGACTGCCTCAGCCGATCGATAGTGTTTCGGAAATTTTGCCTAGCGACGTCGCGCTTCTGGAATTCGCTTTACCGTTGGTGTGATTCAACGCAGGAGAGCACTTTACATCCTTCGCCTAACCAACACTGCTCGGCTCGAATGAACAACACCCGCCGCCATCCAACCGGCACTCGGAGAGCTCGACTTGCTTGCCCAAGATTTCAGACATCATCATCCGCTCCATCACACAGATGCTGCGGTCTTGCTTCGCCAAGTCTGGGTAGGGGCATGCCAGTGCAGTGATAACTGGCAGGTCGCCCGTCTCGTCGACTGCGAAAGGCACCTCGCGGGCGCCCATCAGTCGTTTTAATTGCTGCATGCGGGTTGCTAGGTCGGCGCCCGCCACCTCGCCGGCATACGCGTTGGCGAGCCTTTTCGCGAGCCTGGCCAGCAGCGTCTCACGCACCGCGGGGTCTTCTACCGCGCGAATCTCCTCCCACAGGACGGCCGCCAGATCGAAGTAGTTGTCGCCGGCAAGCCTTTCCCCCTCGTCCGTCAGGCGGTAGCGATGCCCTGGACGCCCGCGGCGCCCTCGTTCCAGCACACGATCGACCAACCCTTCTGCTTTGAGCCTTGTCAGCCGCTGACGTACTGCCGCTGGTGTTACGCCCAGCACCGCCGTGAGCTCCGCTACGCTTGCAGACTGCTCAGAGCGGAGATGGTCGAGGACTGCACGATCGCCGGGTGAGCGGTCTGCAGGTGCCCGGTCTCCGAGTGGCCTGTCAGCAGCCCCTGCGTGCCCGGCCACGCTGCCCGACTGGCGGCTCTCGTGACCGCCACCGCTCGGCTTGGCGGTACTGCCCGTCACAGCAGGGCTCGTCGAGCGACCGGTGGGCGTCACGCTGTCGCCGTCTGTACCCTCGACGGCTTGGCGGTCGTTCGACTTGATCTGCGTCACTGGCATGCCTCTGGCATCGTACCGCGTTTCGCATTTTCGACAATCGGATCTATCGAAAAACGGGCCGAGCGGTCAGAGAATCGCCGCAAAGTGTTGACGCGTCGAAGCTTATAAATTACTACCACAGCCGCGACGGTTGCTGCCGGTGCTGTGAAGAAGCCGTTAAGGGCGCGGCAGCATCGCTTTCGCTAGCGTTTTGCGGAGACAGTCGCTCGCTATGGCGGCATCGCCGGCCCGGGCCAATTACGTTACGCAACACGCCCCGTGCCAAGCGCCGTTAGCATTCGTCCACGCCTCTCAGCGCCGCCTGACCTATCGGGAAACGGTCTATGCCATTGCCGCCTTCTGCCCGCTCGCCGCGTGTCAAAAACGCACTGCCTCCCACGCTCGCCGTGCTTGCGGTGCTGATCTGCCCCGGCTTCGCCGGTAGGGTGGCCGCGCAAGAGATCGAGATCCCAGAAATCGACCCGGCGGCCGCCGAAGCGGCCGACGGCCCCGCGGCCGAACGCAACGCCGCTCCCCCTGCCGCGAAAGACGACGGCTGGCAGGCCCGCACCGACGCGTTCTTCGAAAAGTGGCTGGTAAAGCCGCTCGATGCCACGCTCTTCTTCGGCTTCTGGACGGAGAAGTGGCTTGGAACCAAAGTGCCGTTTGTCGTCGTTTGGCTCATGCTGGGGGCCCTGTACCTGACCCTGCGCATGGGGTTTGTCAACATCCGTGCGTTCTGGCACGCCGTGCGTGTCACCAAGGGCGACTACGACGACGATGAGGACGAAGGCGAGGTCTCGCACTTCCAGGCGTTGACCTCTGCCCTGTCGGCCACGGTCGGCCTCGGCAACATCGCCGGGGTCGCCATCGCCGTGGGACAGGGCGGGCCCGGCGCCCTTTTCTGGATGATCCTCGCGGGCCTGCTGGGCATGACCAGCAAATTCACCGAGTGCACCCTCGGCCAGATGTACCGCCGCGTCGACGCCGCCGGCCAAGTCTCTGGCGGCCCGATGCGCTACCTCAGAGACGGGTTGGCTGAGCGGGGCATGGGTGGGCTGGGGGCGTTCCTCGCCATCTTCTTCGCGGTGCTCTGCATCGGCGGCTCGTTCGGCGGCGGCTGCTCGTTCCAGGTGTCTCAGTCGATGGGCATCGTCAAGGCCCAGATGCAGTGGCAAGACGGGTACGATTGGGTGTACGGCTTGCTGATGACGGCCATGGTGGGCGTTGTGATCATCGGCGGCATCCGTCGCATCGCGGCGACGGCCGAGAAGATTGTCCCCACGATGTGCGGCATTTATGTGGCGGCGGCCGTGACGATCCTGATCCTCAATTACCAGAAGATTCCCGGGGCATTCGCCGCCATCTTCCAGGGCGCCTTCACGCCCGAGGCGGGCTTCGGCGGGCTGCTGGGCGTGATGGTGATCGGCATCAAGCGTGCCGCCTTCTCCAACGAGGCGGGCACCGGCTCGGCCGCCATCGCCCACTCGGCGGCAAAGACGAAGTACCCTGCCCGTGAGGGCATCGTCGCCCTGCTCGAGCCGTTCATCGACACCGTGGTGATCTGCACGATGACCGGGCTGGTGATCGTCATCACCGGGGCGTACGACACCAACCTGTTCCCGGCTCACGCCGAGCTGATCGGCGACGACAACGGGGCCCAGCTGACCAGCAACGCCTTCAAGCAGGTGATCCCGTGGTTCCCGGTCGTGCTCGCCGTCGCATCGACGCTGTTCGCCTACTCAACCATGATCAGCTGGAGCTACTACGGCGAGCGGTGTTTCACGTTCTTGCTCGGCGAGTGGGCGTCTCTGCCCTACCGGCTGCTATTTCTTGGCTTTGTGTTTTTGGGCTCGGTCGTGACGGCGAAAAACGTCAACGTCTTCAGCGAGCTGCTGATCTTGTCGATGGCGTTGCCGAACATCCTCGGCCTGCTCTTGCTGAGCGGCATCGTGCGTAAATCGCTCGACGGCTACTGGGCGTCCTACAAGGCGGGCGAATTCGACGCCGGCGAAGAAACGCCAAGCAGCTGAGCCTTCGCCAGCCGGCAGCGCAGCAGCCTGCGACGAGTCACTCGCCGATGGCCGCCAGGTACTCTTGCCGCCGGCCGTTTTCGCGGCGGGCGTAGCGGTAGTACAGCCGACCGTCGCCGGGCGTGAGCGTGGCGAAGGCTTCGTCGCCTAGCTGATTGGTGGCGAGCCGGCGGAACGCGTCCGGGCTGGCGGCAAAGACGTGCGTGGTCGCCCCCTCGCCGGTGACGTAGATCCGGTCGCCGACAAGCAGCGGCGACGCGCTGTAACCGCCCCGGCCACGCCCCAGGCGCGCCTTCCACATCTCTTTGCCGTCCGAACCACGCCAGCAGTACGCCACCCCCGAGTCGGCCACGCCGTAGACGTACCCGCCCGTGGCGAGCAGCGACTGCTCGTAGCACTTGATGCCGTTTTTCTGCCACCGGATGGCGTGGTCGCCGTCGAGGCCCACCGCCAGCACAAACGCATCGGGGTAGCCGCCGCTGGCGTAGGCAAGGCCAGCTTGCTCGTCCCAGACCATGGTGCCGCACGTCGCCTGCGTGGAGCCCGGCGTAGACCACAGCTCTTTGCCGGTCGCCGCGTTGTAGGCCGCCAGCTTGTAATTGCCGGACAGAAGGAGCTGCACGCCTGCCTTGCGGCGGAGCAACGCCGGCGAGGAATACGTCAGCTGCCGCGGGCGCTCCGTAATCCACCGCCGCGCGCCGGTGGCGGCGTCTAGGGCCACCACGCCGCTCTCGGGGCCGTCGCTCTCGCTTGCCACCACGACCAGCCCGCCGGTGCAGACGGGGGACGATCCAAACCCGAACTGGTACTGCTGCGGGTCGAAGCCAATCGCCCGCTGCTGCCAAAGCTGTTCGCCCTCGAGATCGAACGCCGTGACCCACGCCGCGTCGCGATTGCAGAACAGGGCGAACACCGATTGCCCATCCGAGGCGACCGTGGGGCTGGCGTGCGAGTTGTTAGGGTGGATGCGTCGCGGCAGCCCGCCACGATGGGCGACCGACTCCCGCAGCAACGTGCCGGTCGAGCGATCGAGGACGAGCAGTGACTGCGTTTCGCCTGATTCATTTGCGGTTGTCAGGAAGACCTTGTCTTTCACCAGAACAGGTGAAGAGTGCCCGCGGCCAGGCAGAGCGGTCTGCCAAGCCACGGCAGAGCCGTCACCCCAAGCAACCGGCGCCGCGGCGCCGGTCGGGGCGTGATTATCGCCGCCGGGCCCACGCCACTGCGGCCAATCGGCCGGGCCCGCGGCCTGCACCGCCGTCGCGGCGAGACAGCCTAGGCCAGCCAGCAAGCCGGCGAGCCACACGCACAGGCGCCGGTCGGCACAATGGTCAGACTCAATTCCACGCAGCTTGAGCATCCGGTGATTCCCCGTGTGGTGCATCTTCCCGCGGCCGGTTGTAGCGTGGGGCTTCCCGTAGAGCCACCCACTCACCGATCGAGGTCTTCCGCAAACCTGGGCATTTCTGGTCTGAAACTTGCTCTTCGCCTACCCTTAACTTATTATCCGCGGCAAGCAAGCGGACGAGGCGTGCCGGCCAGAGCGGCCGCGTGGCGTCCCCCGCCTTCGATTGAAGGAGTCATCATGCGTTTAATCCCCCGCGTCGAGCGTCGTAGCGGCCGCCAGCTAGCTCTTCCTACGGGTGTCTCAGCCGCCCATCGGCGTGCGTTTACGCTCGTCGAGCTGCTGGTGGTGATCGCCATCATCGGCGTACTTATCGCGCTGCTGCTGCCTGCAGTTCAAGCAGCCCGTGAGGCGGCCAACCGTGCGGCGTGCCAAAACAACCTGAAGCAGATTGGCTTGGCGGCACTGAATTACGAGAGCTCGCGCACGAGGCTGCCGCCGGGGTATCTTGGCCCCGACGACGAAGCAACGGTTAGCTCCTCAGCGAATCAACAGTGGGCAGGGGTATTTACACATCTGCTGCCATTCTTTGAGTCGGGCAACACGCACGATCGCCTGACGGAAGACTGGAACATTGGCGTACGCGAAAACGACTTGTACTACGCATTTCCAACAAACGTACAGGTCTTCAACACTGCACAAATCCAGCTCGGGATGCTTCTGTGTCCGTCAATGCCCAGCGAGCGGCCAGTTGGGTACATGTCACGTACGTATTCCGGCATCGAGAATGGCTTTTTTTCGATCTTTCGATTCGCGTTTACGCAGCCAACTACGCTCGCGCCGTCGCACTACCAAGGGTGCTCTGGCGTCGTGGGCGATCACGGCAATGGCAGTAATTCCGCAATCTCATTCACATCAGAAATCACCGGGCTGCCGCTGTACGACGTAACACCGATCAGCCAATTGCGAGGGGCTTTCGGGATTCGCAGCCGCACAACGATCGCCCAGATCAGCGATGGTACTTCAAAGACGATCATGTTCGGCGAGGCCCCCGGAATCGTTGGCCGCAACGGCGACACCGGCATCAATGCTCAACCACAGGATTCTGGCTTTACACTCGGCCACCCGTGGGTATCGCCGTGCATTGTGCCGGCTCTTTTTGGACTTGATAGCACCCAGTTCAACGACGGCACTACACAGCTGCAGATTGACTGGGGCCAGTTCGGGTCAACGCACTCTGGCGGCGTCATTCAATTTGTCTTCGCCGACGGTTCCGTCACCAGCTTCACCAATGAACTCCGCGACGAGATTCTCTGGTCTTTGTCGTCGATTCAAGGCGAAGAAATCGTACCAGGGGATGAGTTGTAGCGGGCTAGACAGTCAGCCATGAACTTAAGGGGTCGCATGATCGTTAGAGAAGCGTTGCCGCGAATTTTCAAATCGGTGCCGGCGATAGTGTCCACGGTACTCATTGCTGCTGTGGTCGGCTGTGCTGAGCAAAAGCCTGCGGTCACCGTGCCAGATGAGTTCACCCCGCCACCGCCGGAGGCAGAGATGTCGGGCACTGGCACTGGCAAGTCGAGCGGGCTTGGCGGCAAGTAGGGGCTGAGGGTTGCTTGCGTGGCCAAACCCCTACGTGGCATTTAGCTGCTTGCCCGTCGAGAGGCGTTCGCGTCGAATGTGGCAGATGCTATTCGTCTCGCGGGAAGAGCTCCTGCACGACGCGTAAGAAGTCCCTGCTAGTTTGGATCATCGCCACCTGCTTGCGAAACTCGCGTGCCCCACGTCTCCCTTGAGCGTAACAGCACGCGTATTTCCGCATCAGCACGGCCGCCTTGGCTTCGCCGAAGCGGCGGACGACCAAGTCGAAGTGGTGCAGCAGCAGCTCTTTCTCTTCGGCCAGCGTTGGGTCGGGGGGGATGGGCTCGCCGCGGAGGGCGGCGGCGGCTTGGCGGAAGAGCCACGGCTTGTTGAGGCTCGCCCTAGCGATCATCACGCCGTCGACGTCGTAGCGGCGGAAGGCGTTCACAACACTTTCCGGCGAATCTAAGTCGCCGTTGCCGATCAGCGGGATCCGCTTGAGGTAGGGCTTCACCTGCGAGATGAGGTCCCAGTCGGCCGAGCCGCGGAACATGTCCGCAGCGGTCCGCCCGTGCAGCGTCAGCGCTGCGGCGCCCGCCTCCTCGACGATCTGGGCGACTTCTCGGATGACGATCTTGTCTCGCGAACAGCCCAGGCGTGTCTTGGCAGTAACCGGCGTCGGGGCGCACGCTTCGACCACACGCTCGATGATCCGCCCCATCCGCTCGGGCTCACGCAGCAGGTAGGAGCCGCTGTGGGCCTTCTCGGTCACCTGCCGGACAGGGCAGCCGAAGTTGATGTCCACAGCGCTCACCCGGTACTGCTCGACGAGCCGGGCGCCGACTTTGGCCAGCGTCTCAGGGTCGTTATCCCAGATCTGCACGGCCAGCGGCCGCGGCTCGTCGGCGACGCCCCACAGCCGGTCGGGGTGGACGGCCTCTTGCTCGTCCAGCCAGACGAATCCCCGGGCGTTGACCATCTCGGTGGCCAGCAGCCCGGCGCCGCCGAACTCCCGCACGATCTGTCGGAAGGCATAGTTGGTGAAACCCGCCATCGGGGCTTGCAGGATCGGCGGGTCGACCACCAGGTCGCCGATCATCAGCGGAGGAGCGAGCACGTTCGTGGCTGCAGACATCTCAGCCCTAGGGGTGGATCGTGCGCCGTGAACCGGCGGCTAGCAGGCTTTGTCGAATCTTAAAGCACGCGGTAGTGGTAGGCGAACCCGACAGAAAACCTCGGGCACTTCATCCGCTCCTGCGGAGTTGCCGATTCTTCGCATCGGCCGTTTGGGGCCATGCGGTTGCCACCAGCCCACGCACAACCGTCGGGTAGCCCGGCTCGATCTGGTAGACGTGAAGCAGCTTGTGCAGGCGACGGCGAGCGACGCTCAGGCGCTGATCGCGTCCCGTTCGTCCCTCGACCCTCGGTCGAGCCGGTCACTCACCGGCCCAACACAACCCAGCGTGGCCCCCAGGTGGCCCCGCCGCGTGCACGCAGGTAGCCCCGCCAGAGGTGCGAGGGCAGCGACATGCGGACGAGGCCAGCCGCTTTGGCCCATCGGCTGGCCGGGCGCTTACCGCCAACGGGCACCTGTAGAAGCGTACCAAATAGCCAACGCCGCGCCACGCGAACCGCCACGGCCGGCAGCGTTGCCATCGAACGCCGACAAAGAGCACGTTGCACACCGGATCCACAGACAACGCCCGCAGCGTAACGAACCCACCCGCACGCACACACACATTCGCGTCGGCGGATGCCGGGTGGGTTTCGCAGCACCTCTACAGCCGGCGTTTTGACTTGGCCGCCCGCGGGTGGCGTAGCCGCTGTTGTCACGCCGCGGGACGCGGGCCGCTCACTTCTGGAGGATCAGCTTGCCGTTCTTGGTGAGCAGCAGGCGGTAAAACTCCTCGTGGTGCCGGATGAGCACCGTCTTCTGCCCGCTAAAAAGCTCGCTGGAGTCCAGCACCCGCGCAGGCGGTGCGGCAGCGGCGTCTCGCTGGGTGGCTTCATTCGCTTTGGTCATCGCCCGCCCTGTATTCCGTTGTCGTTGGCGTCGGTCTCGGGAACGTCGGTCTGGGGAGCGTCGGTCGGGGGGCCATCGGCCGCCTTGGCTTGCCCGCTACGCTGCGGCCCGGGCTCTTCCCACGCGGCGGGCGCCGCCGCCCGCTCGGCTAGGCGCCGGACGACGTCGCCCAGCTTCTCGGCCCGCGGCTGGTCGTCCGCCCAGACGCACAGCTCTAGCAGCTTGCGGGCGGAGCACCGGCACCCAACGCTGTCGAGTGCGTCGACGGCCACCCGGCGCAGCTGCTTGTACGCCTCCGCGGGCTCGGCGGCACGCACCAGCTGGATCGCGAGGGACGCCCTGTAGACCGAATTCTGTGGGTCGAGCCCCACCGCGGAACGGAGCACCGCTGCGATGTAACTGGCGGCGTAGCCGAGCGACGCCATGCAGTGGGCCATGCCGAAGTACGCCGCGTGATTCTCGGGCTCCGCTTCGACAGCGGCCCGGCAGACATCCAGTGCAGCGCGGTGCCGGCCCAGACCGCGGAAGCCGGCGTAGAGGCCGGCGTACAAATCGTGCGGGAGCGGGCCGCATGTGAGGAGGTGGCGGTAGGCGAGCAGAGCCAGCTCGGCACGCCCGGTGCGTGCGTAGCAGTCGCCCAGCACTAGCTGCATGCCCACCGGCAACGGCGTGAGCAGCTGGGCTACCTCAGCGTCGTTGAGGGCTGCCGCCCAATCGCGGCGTGCATGGTAGATGGTCGCCCGCAGCATGCGGAGGCCCGCTGCGTCGGGGTCGCGTCGGATGCCTACCGAGAGCACACACAGGGCCTCGCGGCTGGCGCCCCGTTTGTGCAGGGCGACTGCCCTCGCTTCGGCGTTGGCTGCGGCTACGGACATCGGCAGGCCTCGAATGCGTAGTTTTTCAGCGTGTTGCGGCAGGCACGGATGTGCTTTGCTTGCCACTCCATCCGGCTCTTGCAGTTTTCGGCACTGCCGGCATGTTATCGCTAATGAGATTCAGTCGCAAGCTGACTATTCTCGAACTTTCGCAGATTCAAAATCGGATGAACCTGCGGCTTCTAACGCCCGCCACGAGAGCTCTCTCTCGCAGCTAGCCAAGCAGAGACGCGTCTGCGAACGCCCGTGTCGGCGTTTGCCTCGGCTAGCGATCGACCATCGGCTTGCGTCCCGCGGCGTGCGGCATTGCGCGACCAGCGTGACCAACCGTCGGCGCCCGGCTGATACCACACAACCGCGGCACGCAAAACCTGGAGCATGCGTATGGCGCCCATTGACCGCAAAGCGGTGGCGGAATCGGCAACACGGTTGCTTGCGTCCGGCCGAGCGACGGAGGCGATTGATTGGCTCTCCGCGGCGGTCGAGCAAGACGCCGACGCGGGCAGGTTGTGGGAACTGCGTGGGCGAGCGCTGCTAGACCTCCACGACGCGGCCGGAGCGGTCCGCAGCCTGGAGCACGCCCTGTGCTTGGTGCCCCTGACGGCCGAGGGGCAGTTCGCATTGGCCTCCGCTTACGAGTTGACGGGCGAGTGCGGGCTGGCCGCCGATGTGTTTGTCGCGCTTGCCGATCGAGACACGCTCCCCATCGGGTTGCTCGAGCCGCTGGCCGGCGCCCTGGGGCGGGTGGGGAAGCCGGCGCAGGCGTTGGGCGTTTGCGCTGAGGCCGCCGCTCGGCTGCCGGGCGAACCGACGCCGCTGCTCGGCATGGCCTTCTACCACCGCAGGCTGGGGCACCACCCGACGCGGGTGCTGCCCGCGTTGCTGCAGGCGCTACGCTTCGAGCCCGAGAACGACGACACACGACTGGCCGTCGCCCGCACGCTGCACGAGTGCGGCCAGACGGGTGAGGCGGCCGAGCTCCTCTCGGTCTTCCCGATAGAACGCTCCCGCTGCCCGAGCTGCCTGGCCGCGATGCAGCAGATTTTTGAAGGCGTGGGCGACGGGCACAGCGCAGGCCGCTGTGTCGATGCGTTGGTCGCCCTCGCGACGCAAGACGACTTCTAACACCCGTTCTTTTTACCCCCCCACGATGGAGGAAAGCGTCTAATGATCCGCCCAACCCTAATCGGCACGGCGCTCGCCGCTGTGCTCGCTAGCTGCACCGCCACGCACGCCGCCGTGATGAACCCGGTCGAAGACGTGATGACGTCCGGCTTCTTTTTCGCGCCCAACTTGGTGCGGGGCTTCGCGGCCGACAATCGGCCGACGCTGCGCGTGAGCAACGACGCCCCGTTTGGCGTGGCGCCCGAGACCACGTACATCTCTTTCGACGCCGCCGAGTTCGCCGGCTTCGCGGGGCCGATCCTCAGCGCCACGCTGACCGTCGAGAGCGTCACCGGCATGTTCGGCGCCGACGCCGGGCCGATGAACCCGTTCACCGTGTCTGCGCACGGCGTCACGGCCGACCCCATCTCGAGCATCACGGACGACACCGACCCGAGCGGGCCGATTGGTTTCTTCGACTTCTTCAACAACAACATCCTGCCCAATGACCCGGCGGCGGTGACGGTGATCAACGGCTTCGGGGCGTTTGAGTTCGACGTGACCGCGTTGGTGAACGACTGGATTTCCGGCGTAACGGCGGACACGACCATCGCCCTGACAGGCATGAACGACACGTCCGGCAACGACTTCTTGCACGGTTTTCTGGACAACAGCCTAGCGCCGGGCTCGACGTTTTTGACGGCCACGGTGCCTGAGCCCAGCTCGTTCCTGCTGATTGTGCTGGGCGGGTGCGTGCTGGCTTGGTGGATCGCCCACCCTAGCAGAGAAGGCCACGGCATCGTTTAATGCGGGGCTGACACAAGCGGCGCCCGGGCGGCGGTGGCTACGCCGCCCGGGTTTGCCGCGGTTCCCGCCACCCGTTTGGAGCAGAGATGTCCCGCTACACCGGGCCGAAGGCCCGTATCAACCGCCGGCTGGGCGGCATGATTTTCGAGAACGCCGGAGCCGTCAAAGCGACCGACCGCAAGCCCGACCCGCCGGGCATGCAGCCACGCCCCCGCAAGCTGTCCAAGTACGGCGAGTCGATGCGGGAGAAGCAAAAAATCAAGTACTACTACGGCCTTCACGAGCGGCAGCTCCGCCGGCTGTTCGACAAAGCCAAGCGGATGAAGGGCAGCACCGGCGCGAACCTGCTGCTGCTGTGCGAGCGGCGTCTGGACAGCGTGATCCGCCAGGCCGGCCTCACCAAGACCCGGCCGCAGGCCCGCCAGGGCGTGGCCCATGGCCACTTCTTGCTAAACGGCAAGCGGCACGACATCCCGTCGGCCCAGCTCCGCGCCGGCGACGTAGTGCACGTGCGTCGCAAGGCCAACTGCGAAGCGCTGTACCGCAGCGCCGCCGCCGAGGCCGACAAGCCCGTGGCGGACTGGATCGCCCTGGACGAAGAGCAGCTGAAGATCATTGTCCACAGGCTGCCAACGGCCGAGGACGTCACGCTGCCCGTCGACGTTGGCCTGGTGGTCGAGCTGCTGTCCCGGTAAGCGGCAATCGAGCGTGGCTTGCCCTGCTGTCAGATGCCGCGGGTCATACGCCAGCAGCGGTGGATGCGTTTGTTGCGGAAGTCTTCCGGCACCGTCTTGTGGCTGATCTCGCGGACCGCGAGGCCGGGGAGCGCACCCTCGTCGAGCTTGAAGCGGCGTGAGTTGGTCGAGAAGTAGATGACGCCGCCTGGCGAGAGACGGCGGGCAACCTCGGCGAGCAGCGGCGTGGCGTGGCGTTGCACGTCCCAGTCTTCGATCTGCCCGCCGCCGCCCGGCCGTGCAGGGCCCGCGTGCGTGGGCCCCGGCCGCTTGGCGCTCGCCCGCTTGGTGTTGGAGAAGGTCGGCGGGTCGATCACCGCAAGGTCGAAGAGCTCACCCGCGGGCAGCCCCACTACGTACGCGCGGGCGTCGGCCTGGATTAAGCGGTGGGCGTCGCCGGCTAGGCCGTTGAGCCGCAGGTTGTCCGCCGCCCAATCGAGGTAGGTGGGCGAGAGGTCGACGGTAGTGGTCTCCGCCGCGCCGCCGGCGGCCGCGTACACGGTGAACGCCCCGGTGTAGGCGAACAGGTTCAGCACGCGGGCCCCGCCGCCCGCCGCGGCGATCTCTTGACGCACCATCGCCCGCGTCTGGCGGTGGTCGAGGAACAGCCCGGTGTCGATGTAGTCCGACAGGTTGACCCGCAGCCGCAGCCCGTCTTCTTTGACGACGATCCGGGTCGAGTCTTCGGCCACCTTCTGGTACTGCTCGGCCCCGCGTTGGCGGGCGCGGTGCTTCAGGAAAACGTTCTGCCGCGGCGCCTCGAGCACGCGGGCGGCGACGCCCGCCAAGTGGTCTAGCCAGTCGGCGTGCTCGGCCGGCGTGCGGTCGTGGGGCCGGTCGTACTCGGCCAGGTGCAGCCAGACCTGGCCCCGCTCGTCCTGGTAGCGGTCGACCACCAGCGGGGCCTCGGGGATATCGCGGTCGTAGAGGCGGTAGCAGGTGACGCCCCGCTTGGTCGGCCACCGGCGCAGGTGCCTGGCGACCTTGCGGAGCCGGTTGCCAAACTCCTCGGCCTGCCGCGTGGCCTCGGGCCGCAGCCCGCCAAACGCGGGGCGGGCGGCCTCGCGCGTGTCGGTCGGCGGATCCGTACCGCCTCGCGTTTTGTCCGGCGCCGCTGGGGACGCCACTTCTTCGATCGAGGCAAGGGGCTGATGCTCGCCCCGCGGCGCCTCGCCCGGCTTGGGGCCGTGGAACTGGAACAGCGTGCAGGCGATCCGGCCGTTGTAGAGCTTGCGGCGGCGGTCGGCCCGCTGGCCGAGCAGACGCTCGAAGTCGGGCCACGCGGTCAGGATGTAGTGCGACCAGGTAGGCAGCCGCCGCAGCACGCCGGGCAGCGACCGGTAGAGCTGCTCGACCGCCCTGCCCTCGCCCACCCGCTGCCCGTACGGCGGGTTGGCGATCAGGCAGCCGTGCTCACGCTTGGAAGAGGTCTCGCCGAACTCGCGTTGCTGGAAGTGGATGTCCGCCGCGACGCCGGCCGCCTCCGCCGCGCGGCGGGCCAGCCGCAGCGCGTCGCCGTCGACGTCGGTGGCCGCCAGCCGCTGCTCCAGTCCCGGGAGCGCCTGGGCTTGGGCCTCCTCGCGGGCGGCCGGCCAGGCGTCTGCGGGGAGCGTGGGCCACGACTCGGCGGCGAACGCCCGCCGCAGCCCGGGGGCGATACGCCGGCCCAGCATGGCGGCCTCGATAGCGATGGTGCCCGTACCGCAAAACGGGTCGAGCAGCGGCCGGCCGCTCCGCCAGTAGCTGAGCTGCACGATGCCGGCGGCCAGGGTCTCGCGCAGCGGGGCGACGCCCACCATCGGCCGGTAGCCCCGCTTGTGCAGGCCCACGCCCGTCGTGTCGAGCGTGATGGTGGCGGTGTTGTCGAGCATCGCCACTTCGACGCCGAACAGCGGCCCCGTCTCCGGCAGGTCGACCACGCCGTGCGACGCCCGCAGCTTCTCGACAATCGCCTTCTTCACGATTTTTTGGCACGCCGGCACGCTCGACAGCTGCGACTTGTGCGAGCGACCACGGACCGGCAGCTGCGCGTCGCGTGGCACGAGGGCGGACCAGTCGGCGGCGGCCACGCCGTCAAACAGCTGCCCGAAGTCGGTCGCCTCGAACGACGCCACGGCGATCACCACCCGCTCCGCGGATCGCAGCCACAGGTTGCAGCGGGCGATCGCCGCGGCGTCGCCCGAGAAGCAGACGCGTCCCGGCTGCGGGATAGAGGCCGGGTAGCCGAGGGCCTTCAGCTCGCGGGCGACTACCGCTTCGAGCCCGAAGGCGGCGGTGGCGATGAGGTCAAAGGCCAAGTCTGGGCGGTCCGTCTGGGCATTCTTTCGGCACGGTCCATCGGGCGCGGTCCGTCGGCTACAGCTTCGGTCGTGGCTGGCAGACGCTACTCGAACACCGCCTGCAGCGACTTGTCGAGCCGCCGCCAACGCCGGGCCACGTCTTTCTTGTCGCTGTACTCGAAGCGGGTGACGTTGTCCTGTTCGCGCTTGTAGTGGAACGTGCTGACCGCGAGGCCGCGGCCAGCCAGCGCGTCGTACACACGCAGCACGTGCCGGCCGTGGTCGTCCACGAAGACCACCGCCTTGATGTCAGCGGGCGTGCGGGCCAGCATCGTCAGCAGCATGGCGCCCTTGTGCTGGCCGGAGGTCATCATCACGCCGCGGGAGTACGACACACCGCGGGGCTCCTGCAAGCCGAACCGCGACGCCTCCTCGGCCGTCAGCCCCGAGGAGTTGATCGCCGCGAGGTCGTAGGGAAGGAACACGCCGCACGGCTCTTCGTCGAGCGGCAGGACGCTCTTGGCGAAGTCGTACCCGTTGGCCGCCAGCTCGCGGAGCGTCGCGGGGCGGAACTGCGGGCCCCGTGAGGTGATCACCAGCGTCGCG
>JBCCQL010000023.1:0-16363 GCA_039024355.1 Planctomycetota bacterium | reverse complement strand
CGGCACCGTGGCGGCCCGGCCCAGCGGGCGGCAAGAGTCCGCGATGGGCACGCCCTGCACCGGGCCCATGTGGCAGCTCTGGCAGGTGATGTCCTGCGCGGCGGCCGGGCTGTGCCGCCATTCGCTGAAGGCCTCTTCCAGCCGCACGCCGTCGGGGCTGGTCACGTCGTGGCAGCTGCCGCAGAACGCGCTCTGCTTGAGGAAGGGGTTCTTGGCCGAGGCGTGGCCTTGCGGCACGGCCGTGGCGTCCTCGAAGGGGCCGAACATGCAGGTCTCGAGCGAGGCGCCCGGCTCGATAAACTGCCGCGCGTTCGACTTGTGGAAGGCCTTGCTCTGGCGGTGGCAGGCCACGCACGTGACGCCCTCGGTCGACAGGCGGCTGCGGTTGACGTTCCGCACCAGGCCGTTCTCGCCGAGCGCCGTGCCCAGCGGCGTGTGGCAGCGGCTGCAGAAGGTGCCCAGCGTGCCGCCCGTGCGTTCCAGCAGCGTGAGGTTGAAGGCCTCGAACATGGGGCTGTGCTGGGCGTAGGCGTGCATCGAGCGCGACCACTCGCGGTACTGCTTGGGGTGGCACGCCTTGCACTGCTTGGCGGAGGGGAAGTCGCTCTCCAGGAGCGGTGTCGCGGTGCGCCGCGCGTCGCCTTCGGCCCGCCCGCCGCAGCCGTGGCGCCACTGCCGGGCGCCCCGCTCGATCCACCGCTTGACCATGGCCTGCTGCCCGGCGGTGAGCCACTCGTGCTTGTCCTCGGGCATCATCGGTTCGCCGGCCAGGTCGCTCTCGGGGTCGGCCGCCGCGTTCCACGCCACGCACTCCCACAGGTACGAGTCCTCCGGCCTGCCGGGCACGATGGCGGGCAGGTCGTCCGCGACGCCGGCCGCCATCAACGCCCGGTAGCTGGTGAAGTCCTGCCGGTCCTCGTTCCCCGCGCGGTGGCAGCCCGTGCACTTCTGGGCCAGCAGGACCTGGATCGCCGGCCAGTCGGGGTCGTACGGGTGGTTGGGGTTGGAGATCACCGGCGGCACGGCAAACGCCACCGCGGCCGGCGTCAGCACACCGGCGGCGGCGAGCAGCAGAACTCGCAGGATTTTTGCCGCGCTCGCCATCCGCCGGCCGGTCATCGAGGGCGTCGTCCGCCACGCCGGTCCGTCGGCGCAGCCTCCCCGGCGTTATCGGGGCGACCGGCGCCACCGCTCCGGCCAAGCCGTGCCGACCCGCGCAGGCGTTACAGCCGGCAAGGCCGCGGCCGTCTTAGAGCGGCGGAACAGAACCTCGGTTCTTTCGGCGGTGTCTGCGATACCGGCCGCGTGGCGCCGATCGCCTGCCCCGACTTGGTTTGCGCGTCAGCGACTAGGCCTTCGCCCCGTTCTGCAGGCTGGCCTGCCGCGCGGCGATCTCTTCGGCCGACGCCGGCCCGGGGAACTTCACCTTGCCCGGGCGGTCCTGGTAGTTGAGCAGCTCGCCGGCGATGTCCGCCGCGCACGACTGGCCGCTCAGCTCGGGGTCGCGCAGCGTGGGCGGGCCGGCGGGGGGCTCGCCGCGGTGCAGGTGAACGGTCTGCGTCGGGAAGGCGAACTGCACGCCCAGCCGCGCCGCCAGACGCAGGATGTCCGACAGCAGGCGGTGGCGTTCGCGGAGCTCGGTGGGCCAGTCCGGCACCTCGAAGAAGACGACCAGCAGCACCTCCAGCGCGCTGCCGCCGTAGTCGTTGAAGTACGCGGCGTAGAAGTCCTTGCGGGTGTGGGGCTGGCGGCGGATCAGCTCGCGGATGCCCTCGCAGAAGGCCTCCATCTGCTCAGGCGTTGTGTCGTACTGCACGCCAAGCCGGGTGAGGTACCGGCGGTACCGGCGGCGCCCCCAGTTGTCGATCGACGCGCCGGCCAGCTTGCTGTTCGGGAGGGTCACCTGCGAGTTGATGCCCGTGCGGATGCGGGTGCTGCGGAAGCCGACGGACTCGACCTCGCCCTCGACGCCCTCGATCAAGACCCAGTCGCCCACCTCGAACGGGCGGTCGAACAGCACCGTCACCGAGCCGAAAAAGTTGGACAGCGTCTCCTGCGACGCCAGGGCGATCGCCACGCCGCCGATGCCCAGGCCGCCCAGCAGGGCCGACGGCACCGTGCCGATGAACGTGGCGACGGCGCCCACGGCGGCCACCACCACCGTCACCACCCGCAGCGCCGTGGCGGCGACCGGCACAATCAGGTCGTCGAACTTGCGGTCCGTCCGCTTGGCCCGCCGCGTCATGTAGCCGGCCAGCAGCTTGATCACCGCGAACACGGCCACCACCGCCGCGACGATGGTCACCAGCTTCAGCACCACCACCATGACGCTTACCACCTCGACCGGCAGGCCGATGGCCAGCGCGCCCTCGTACCAAATCAGCGCGGTCACCCACCGACCCACGGGCCGCCAGACATGCGCCGTGCTGTCCTCGAAGTCGGGGTCGTTGCGGCGGAGCACGCGGTCGGTCACGGCCGTCATCACGGTGCGGCTCACCAGCTCGGCGAGCCGCGCCGCCACGCCGATCAGCAGCAGGCTGATCCACTGGTACGTCGGCAGCAAGAAGTACTTGGCCCGCAGCGGCTTGGGCCACAGCTTCTCGTACCGGACCTGCAGCGGCTCGGTGGTGGCGGCGTCCGGGACCGGCTGCGAGATGACCGGCTTCTCATCGGTCGCGGTGTAGAGGGTCTCGATCGCGGCGACCGTTGCGGAGCTAAACCGCCAGCGATTCTTGCCGTCGCGGGCGATCTCGATCTGCTCAGCGCCCTCCTCGGGGTAACGCCCCAGGTTGGACAGCGGCCACGGGCTCGGGGCGTCTTCCTCAGCGGGCACGTCGGCGAACGACTGGTCGTCCTCCAGCGGTGGCCACTCTTCGGGGCCCGTCATCCGCACCGTCCGCTGCATGACGATGAACAGCTTGTACGCCAGCTCTGGGCCCTTGGCTTCGGCCGCCTCGGGGCCCAGCTTCGAGAGGTCTAGCAGCTCCGCGGCCCCCTGCTTGTTGTCCTTCGCCATGCGGGTGACAAACGCCCGCAGCACCGCCCGCGGCGAAAGCTGCTCAGGCGGCACCGGGTCCGCCGCCGCCGGCGGCGTCTCGGCCGCGGGCTGCTGGGCATACGCCGCAGAGGGCCCGGCGAGTGGCCCCACGCCGTGCACAACGAGCGCTGCGAGGCACAGCACACTCAGCTTCTTGGCGGCGGGAGACACGGGCGGCAGCACGCTGGGCACTGAGGCGGGCATCGGTCTTATCTTCCAGCAAACGGGGCAGGGCGTAAGGCAAACGGGCGTACGCCGGGCGATCGCAACGCCGCGGAATCGACCAACCGCAGCCGCAGCCGCAGCCGAAGTCAGGCAGGGACGCTACCACTGACGGACGGGCGCCCTGCCGTGCCGACGCGGGTAGGGCTTGCGGTGCGGACAGACCAACTCTTCGTCGGGCCCGACGCGGCGCCGCCTTCAGCAAACTCGGCCTAGCCCGCCCGGCCCGCGCGATCGCCGCGACCCGCAACTTAGGGCGGCCCCGCCGGCGTGGCTACCACCCTGGCAACCGCCAGGCTGGCTACACGCAGCAGGCCGGCCAGCTACCGCGCCAGCCGGATGCCGGTGAACTGCCAGCTGGCGTCCGGCGGGAAGAAGTTGCGGTACGTCGGCCGTATGTGCGTGGAGTGCGTGGCGCACGACCCGCCACGCAGCACAAACTGGTTGCACATGAACTTGCCGTTGTACTCGCCCATGGCGCCGTCCGGCGGCTGGTAGCCGGGGTACGCCGTGTACTGGCTGGCGGTCCACTCCCACGCCCGGCCCGGGTGCACGGCGTGGCCGGCGGCCAGCAGCTGGTCGACGAACGGGCCCGGCGAGGGCAGCCCGGGCGACGCCACTTCCCACTCGGCCTCGGTCGGCAGCCGGGCGCCGGCCCAGCGGGCGTATGCGTCGGCCTCGAAGTAGCTGACGTGGCACACCGGCTGCTGTGGGTCGACCGGCCGCGGCCCGGCAAGCGTGTAGTGGTGCCACGCGCCGTCCCGCTCGAACCAGTACAGCGGCGCCCGCCAGCCGTGCTCCTGGACCGCAGCCCAGCCCATCGACAGCCACGGCCCCGGCCGGCCGTAGCCGCCATCTTCGATGAACCGCAGGTACTCGCCGCAGGTGACGGTGCGGTCCGCGAGGGCGAACGCCTCGCAGAACGTGCGGTGGCGGGGCGACTCGTTGTCGAACGCAAAGCCGCCGCCCGCCCCGCCCGGCGCCCAGCCGATCTCGCCGCCCGGCGCCCAGCCGATCTCGCGCAGCCCCTCATCGAAGTTCAGCCAATCGAAGCTCGGGCGTTCAGCACTAGAGTGGCCAGTACCGCCGGACGTGGCCGCCGGTCTGGCCGCTTCCGATTCTTCGTACGCCGGCAGCAGTGGGTTGCACGACAGGGCGTGCTTGATGTCGGTGAGCATCAGCTCCTGGTGCTGCTGCTCGTGGTTCAGCCCGACCTCGACGATCCGCTCCGTCTGGGCGTCGGCCGCAGCGAGCAGCGGCCGCATGGCGTCGTCGACGTAGACGCGGTAGGCCAGCACCTCGCCCAGCCCGGGCCGCGACATCAGGCCCCGCTTGGGCCGGGGGAACTGCTGGCCGACGGTGTTGTAGTACGAGTTGAACAGGTAGCGGAAGTCGCCGCTGTACTCCTCGTAGCCGGGCTGCTGGGCCAGCAGGAACGTCTCGTAGAACCACGTGGTGTGGGCCAGGTGCCACTTGATGGGGCTGGCGTCGGGCATGGACTGCACGGCGCAGTCCTCGGCCGACAGTGGCTCGGCTAGCCGCTCGCTCAACGCACGGACCGCCGCGTACCGATCGGCGATCGCCGGTGTGGCCGGCGGCTCAGATTTCGCACTGGCCTGTGAGCCCGTCGCCTGCGACATCGGGGGCATCTCCCGTGGGTTGATCGCCGCCATCAGAGCCTCCGGAAGTGGACTCGACGGTCACGCCCTTCCAGAACGCGACGTAGCCCTTGATCAGCTTGGCCTCGGGCTTCGGCTCGCGGTAGACCCACGCCGCGCCCTGATTGACTTGGCCGTCGACCACCACGTCGTAGTAGTTGGCGGTGCCCTTCCAGCCGCACACGCTCGTGGAGCTGTTTTCCTGCAGGTGCTCCGTGCGGAGCGACTCCGGCGGGAAGTAGTGGTTGCCCTCGACCAGCTCTGTGGCGTCGCTCTCGGCGATCACCGATCCGTTCCAAACAGCCTTCGGCATAGTCTTTCGCCCGTTAGTGGCCCGTTTTGTTGCAAGTTCCAGCCGGGCCGCCACGCGGCCCCGGCCGTGCTAGTACGCCGCTCGCCTCAGGCCCCACTCGCCTCAGGCCTTGGGCGGCGCGTCCACCACCAGGTGCAGCACGGCGAAGCGGCCGTCGTCGTCGGTCCAGTGTTCGTGCAGGTTCAGCCCCGCGCCGGCCGCGAGCCCGGCAAAGCCCTCGACCGTGTACTTGTGCGAGTACTCGGTGTGGATCGCTTCGCCGCGGGCGAAGTCGAACGTCTGGTCGCGCACCGCCACGGTTTGGTCCGCTAGGCTCACCAGCGACATCTCCACGCGGCCGCGCTGCTCGTCATACCGGGCGCGGTGCTCGAACAGGTCGAGGTCGAACCCACCGTCGAGCTCGCGGTTGATCCGCGCCAGCAGGTTCAGGTTGAAGTCGGCGGTGACGCCCAGGCGGTCGTCGTAGGCGGCTTCGAGCGTGGCGGCGTCCTTCCGCAGGTCGACGCCAATCAGCAGCCCGCCGCCGCAGCCGCACAGGTCGACAATCTGCGACAGCATCCGCCGGGCGGCCGCCGGCTCGAAGTTGCCGATCGTCGAGCCGGGGAAGTACACGGCGTTGTGCGTCGGCGGGGTGGAGGACTCCGGCAGGTCGAACGGCTCGGTGAAGTCCGCGCACACGGGCAGCACTTCGAGGCCCGGGTATGCCCGCCGGAGCTTCTCGGCGGTCAGGGCTAGGTGCTCGCGCGAGATATCGACGGGCACGTAGGCGGCCGGCGCCGGAAGGTGGTCTAGCAGCAGCCGCGTCTTGGTGCTGCTGCCGCTGCCGTACTCTACCAGCATGGCGCCCTCGCCGATCTGCTGGGCGATGTGCCCCGCGTGGCGCCGCATGATCTGCAGCTCGGTCCGCGTCGGGTAGTACTCTTCGAGCTCGCAGATCTGGTCGAACAGCTGCGACCCGTGCTCGTCGTAGAAGTATTTGCAGGGCAGCGACTTGCGTTCGCCGCTCAGGCCCTCCACCACGTCGGCGAAGAAGGCCTCGACCGCCGGCTCAAAATCGAGCAGCGTCGTGGCGGCCTCGTTGTTTGGGGTTTGGCTGGTGGGGCTTGATGCATGATCCGTCGATGAGTCCGCCATCGGTCCTCGTGGGGGTAGGCCTCTCGGCGAGGCTGGGGAATAGCGTGGTGCGGTCCACTTCTTGCCCGAAAATCGCCGTGCCAAGACAACCGACGGGGAGCCGCCATCGTACCACGCCTCGGCGCCCGGTGAACCCTGCAGGCGCCGCAGCAGAGCGTTGGCGTTGGCCACGGCGGCCCGCGGGACATAAGATTTCTGGGCTGTGACGGTGGCGCCGCAGGCTATCGCGCTGGTTGCGCCGCCGTGCGCGACACCTCGCAAGATCGTGCCAAAGAGGCTTAACGGTAACCGCAGACGTTCGCAAGCCACCGCGGCCCTACCTTCCGCACATCCGCCCCCACCCCACCCGCTGCCACGCACGCCATGCCCGCCAAGACGCTGCCCTTCGACCGCGAGCAGATCGAGCAGATCGTCGCCGACTACCCCACGCCGCTGCACATCTACGACGAGCGGGGCATCCGCCAGCGGATGCGGGACCTGCGTGCCGCGTTCGCGTGGAACCCGGGCTTCCTGCAGTGCTTCGCCGTCAAGGCGACGCCCAACCCGCACATCGTGCAGCTGCTGCTCGAAGAGAACAGCGGCGCCGACTGCTCGAGCCTGGCCGAGCTGGTGCTGTGCGAGCGGCTGGGCCTGCGGGGCGAGGCTATCACGTTTACGTCCAACAACACGTCGGTGGAGGAGTTCGAGAAAGCGCACGAGCTGGGCGCGGTGATCAACCTCGACAGCCCGATCCACCTGCCCAAGATCGAGCGGCTGCCCAGCGTGCCGGACATCTTGTCGTTCCGCTTCAACCCGGGCCCGGAGAAGCAGGGCAACGTCATCATCGGCGACCCGAAGGAAGCCAAGTTCGGCTGCACGCGCGAGCAGATCCTCGAAGGCTACCGCCGCTGCCAGGCGATGGGTGTCCGCCGGTTCGGGCTGCACACCATGGTGGTGTCGAACGAGCTGGGCCTGCCGTCGCTGCTGGAGACCGCGCGGATGATGTTCGAGCTGGCCGCGCAGCTCTACGCCGAGACCGGCGCGGCCATCGAGTTCATCAACCTGGGCGGCGGCATCGGCGTGCCCTACCGCCCCGACCAGGCGCACCCCGACCTCGCCGAGCTGGGCGAGGGCGTCCGCCGGCTGTACGAGGAGGTCCTGGGCCCGTCCGGCTTGAACGACGCTGGCCCCGCGCCCGTGCAGATCATGATGGAGAACGGCCGGGCGATCACCGGCCCGTACGGCACGCTCGTCACGCGGGTGATCAACGTCAAAGAGACCTACAAGCGGTACATCGGCTGCGACGCCAACATGGCCAACCTGATGCGGCCGGGCATGTACGGCGCCTACCACCACATCAGCGTGCTGGGCCGCGAAGACGCCCCGCCGGTGCAGACGGCCGACGTGGTGGGCGCCCTGTGCGAGAACAACGACAAGTTCGCCATCGACCGCCCGCTGCCCGAGGTCCGGGTGGGCGATCTGCTAGCCATCCACGACGCCGGCGCCCACGGCCACTCGATGGGCTTCCAGTACAACGGCCGCCTACGCTCCGCCGAGCTGCTGCTGAAAGAAGACGGCAGCGTCCAGCAGATCCGCCGGGCAGAGACCCTGGACGATTACTTCGCGACAGTGGAGTTCCCCGAACCGGCGGTATCGGTTCAATGAAGCGGCTGAGGCGGCTCGCAATCGGCTTGTCGATGCTGTGCTTTGCCGGCAGCCTGGTTAGCCACGTTGCCGTGCTGCAAGATGCCGACGGCACGCAGGTCATGTCGGACATGCGTGGCTGGTATCTGCTCGCATTTGGTTGGCTCGCGCCGCTCGGAGGCTGGCTTGCTGTGGAGTGGTGGGCCAATCCCCTGCTCGTGTGCAGCTGGGTTTCGCTCTGGAGAGGAGACGCCAAGTGCGCCTTGTGGTGGGCCTGCTTTGCGCTGGCTCTTGGGATGATCTTCTCGTTGAGGAGTGAATTCATGACTTCGACCAAGCCAGACTGGGCACAGATTTCCGGCTATCAAGTCGGTTACTGGTTTTGGCTGGCCAGCATGGCTTTTGCCGGGTGTGGCTCGCTCGCCTGCGTACGGACGGAGTCGGTTCTCAAAGAGGTCACCGATTAAGCGAAGGTAGGGAGAGGAAGGGGGATAACGCCGGGGATTGAGGGAGATGATAACTGCCGCGGTGAGCCCTTCAAAGCATCGTGGCTTCCTTGGAGTTGTATGACACGCGTCGTCAATGTGCAGCAAATCCTCCCACGAATTTTCTCAGCTGTTTGCCGAGCATGATGATCCGGTGCGCTGGGAGTATCCATCTGGCATGGATTACCGGCGCGAGATCGAGCGGTTCCAGGCGTTCTTTGCGCAGTTGCAGGAGCACCTGGCCGTAGCCCTTGAGTATGAAACAGAAGCGCACGTGCAAGACGCGAGCTTCCACAGCCAGATTCGGATCGGTGAGACTTGGCTGCGATTCAGTAATTTCGGAGGGATGGTCGCGTTTGACGACGACGACGCCATAAACACGCAGACTCGTCACAGTGCAATGCGGTTGCTCCAGCAAAACGGTTACCGCTTCGTGCCGAGCGTTGAACTCCAACACCGCTATACCGGACGCAACCCAGGGATTACAGGTATTCCCGATTGGTACACGCGTTTCTTCTCCTGGATTTGAACCCGTGGGCAACCATCACCCCTATCCCCAAGTCATCTCCACATCTCCCTACCGTAGGAAAATTACCCCCGCAGGATCTCCACCGCGGCGTTCTTGCCGCAGGCGCCCATGACGCCGCCGCCGGGGTGGCTGGCGGCGCCGCACAGGTAGAGGCCCTTCACCGGCGAGCGGTGGTCCGCCCAGCCGGCGACCGGCCGGAACGCGAACAGCTGGTTGGCGTTCATCGCCCCCTGCATGATGTTGCCGCCCGTGATGCCGTAGGTCCGCTCTAGGTCCAGCGGGCTGAGCACCTGCCGGTGCTCGATGGCGGCCGGCACGTTCGGCGCGTACTCGGCCAGCTTGGCGATGCAGCGGTCGGCGAAGGCGTCTTTGATGGCGTCCCAGTTTTCTGGCGCCGGCGCGCCGGTTGGCACAGGAGGATCGCCCAGTTGGGAGCGTTTCGCCCCCTCCCCTAGTCCCTCCCCCGCTTGGGGAGGGGAACTGCCGTTGGGGCCGCTTTCTCGGCGGACGTTGTACGGCGCGTACTGCACGAACATGCTCAGGATGTGCTTGCCGGCGGGGGCGATGGTGTCGTCCACGCTGGTGGCCATCGTCATCTCGAGGATCGGCTCCGCGGCGGGGCGGCCGTACTTGGCGTCGTCGTACGCGCGGTCTAGGTAGTCCATGGTCGGGCCGACGTGCATCGTGCCGCGGTGGTGCGGCATGACTCCGTTTTGCAACTCGGCGCCCCCGGTCGGCCGGGCGGTGAAGTCCGGCGGCTCGGCCAGGGCGAGGTTGATCTTCATCGAGGCCGACGCGTAGTCGATGCCGGCGACCGCCCGGGCGAAGTTGTCCGGCAGCACGCCCGGCTGCAGGAGCCGCTCGAACGTCAGGTGGGCGTCGACGCTCGACGCGACGATGGGCGCCTCGAGCACCGAGCCGTCTTCTAGCGTCACGCCGGTGGCGCGCTGCCCGCCGCCGGGGCCGCCGGCGGTGTTGATGCCGCGGACGGGCGCCTCGCGGCGGACCTCGCCGCCCAGCTGCTCGAGGGTCTTGGCGATGGCGTCGCTGAGGACGCCCATGCCGCCGCGGACGTAGCCCCACACGCCGCGGGCGCCGCCGGCCTCGCCCATGACGTGGTGCAGCAGCACGTACGCGCTGCCGGGCGAGCTGATCGACGTGAAGGCGCCGATGATGGCGTCGGTGGCCAGCGTCGCCTTGAGCGCGTCGGACTCGAACCACCGCTCGAGGATCGGCCGGGCGGCGCCCGTCAGCAGCTCGATGGCGGCCGGCTGGTCCTCGCCCAGACGCTTCATGGCCGACTGCAACGCCCACGCCTTGCGGGCGTCGCGCAGTTTTTTGGCCCAGCCCGTGCGGCGCCAGCTGGCGGGCAGCGTCGGCAGGTCGGGCGCGGCCTCGCTGAGCGTCGGCTCGAGGACGGCGGCCACCCGTTCTAGCAACGCCTCGTACTCGGGGTACGCCTGGGCGTCGCGCGTGCTGAACTTGCTGATCTCGCGGTGGTTGAGCTTTGCGTCCGGCCCCATCAGCAGGCTCTCGCCCGTGGGCAGCGGCGTGAAGCTCGACGGGTTGCGGGGCAGCACGTGCAGGCCGTTCTCTTTCAGCCGCAGCTCGCGGATGATCTGCGGCAAGAACAGGCTGATGACGTAGGCCGCGGTGCTGACGCGGTAGCCGGGCCAGATCGCTTCGGTGGTGGCGCATCCGCCCAGCACGCCGCGGCGTTCGACCACGCACACACGCTTGCCCGCCTTGGCGAGGTACGCCGCGCAGACCAGGCCGTTGTGGCCGCCGCCGATCACCACGGCGTCGTATCGGGCGGAGCTAGGCATGGCGGGGCCGTTGGGGGCGGGTGCTTGTGGGGTGGGCGGGCCGGCGGCGTGGCAATGCAGCGCGTGTGCTGGCGCGTGCTATCGCCGGGCAACGTAAGGTCTGTCGGCGGGCCGGCCTGGGCAACTTGGGCGGGCCCTCTGCGTGCGCTACAATACGCCCACCCGCTCGACCCAATCAAACCGGAGAACCGGCCATGCCCCGCCGCCGCTGCCTCGCGTTTGCCCTGCTGCCCGCGCTCCTCGCCCCGGTGATCGCCGTGCCTCAAGCCAACGAAGCCAACGCCGCCGAGCCCGCCAGCACCGACAGCGAGAACACCGCTGCGGCAGGCGCCCCGGAAGCCGGCGAGGCCGGCTACCCCGCCACCCGCCGCGTCGACCACGTCGACACCTACCACGGCCAGCAGGTGGCGGACCCGTACCGCTGGCTGGAAGAAGACGTCCGCGTGTCGGACGAGGTGGCCGCCTGGGTCGCCCAGCAGCAGGCGTACACGCGGGCGTACCTAGACGCGCTGCCGCAGCGGCAGCCGATGATCGACCGGCTCACCAAGCTGTGGAACTACGAGCGCTTCTCGCAGCCCCGCAAGGCGGGCGACCGGTACTTGTACGTCAAGAACGACGGCCTGCAGAACCAGTCCGTGCTGTACCTGGCCGACACGCCGCAGGCGGACGGCGAGGTGCTGATCGACCCCAACGGGTGGTCCGACGACGGCACGATCGCCCTGGCCGGCTTCTCGCCCAGCAAGGACGGCCGGTACCTGGCCTACCAGAAGAGCGAAGCGGGCAGCGACTGGAAGACGATCCGCGTGATGGACCTCGAAACCAAGCAGGAGGTCACGCTCTCGGATGACGGGGCTACGGGCGACGGGGCTACGGGCGACGGGGCCACGCCCGACGTGCTCCGCTGGGTCAAGTTCACGGGCATCGAGTGGGCCAAGGACGGCAGCGGCTTCTACTACAGCCGCTACCCGGAGCCGGCCGAGGGCGAGGCGTTCCAGTCGGTCGCCCTCAACCGCAAGGTGTTCTTCCACAAGCTGGGCGACCCCCAGAGCAAGGACCGGCTGGTCTACGAAGACCCGGAGCACCCGGACTGGGGGGCGAGCGTCCAGCTGACCGAGGACGGCCGCTTCGAGGTGCTGAGCGTGTCACGCGGCACCGACGACCAGAACCAGCTGTTCTACCGCCCCGCGGGCGCCGAGGAGTGGACCGTCCTGTCGGGCGACTTTGAGGACACCTTCTACCTGGTGGGCGAGACGAAGAACGCCGCCGGCGGCGACCGCTTCTTGCTGTACACGGACCACCGGGCGCCGACCAAGCGGATTGTCGCCATCGACCTGCCGCCAACCTCTGGCAACGCGGCGCCTGGCGACGCGGCCTCTGGCGACGCCGCCGTGCACGACCCCACACGCCCGCTGGGCGAGCAGGTGGTCGAGATCATCCCGGCCACCGACGCCACGATCGAGGGCGCGAGCCTGGTGGGCGGCAAGCTGATCATCGAGCGGCTGGAGGACGTGGCCGCCAAGGTCGAGGTCTACACGCTCGACGGCCAGAAGGAGCGTGACGTGCCGCTGCCGGGCGTGGGCAGCGTGGGCGGCTTCGGCGGCGAGCCGGACGACACCGAGACCTTCTTCTCCTACACAAGCTACGACACGCCCAGCACCGTCTACCGCTACGACGTCGCCACGGGCGAGGCGACCAAGATCCGCCAGCCGACGGTCGACTTCGATCCGGACGCGTTTGTCGTCACCCGCGAGTTCTACGACAGCAAGGACGGCACGCGGGTGCCGATCTTTGTGGCCCACAAGCGGGGCCTGGAGCGCGACCACACCAACCCGACGCTGCTGTACGGCTACGGCGGGTTCAACATCTCGCTGACGCCCGGCTTCTCGCCCAGCCGGGTGGCGTGGATGGAGGCCGGCGGCGTGCTGGCCGTGGCGAACCTGCGCGGCGGCGGCGAGTACGGCGAGGAGTGGCACCAGGCCGGCAAGCTGCACAACAAGCAGAACGTGTTCGACGACTTCATCGCCGCGGCCGAGTGGCTGGTGTCGACCGGGTACACGTCGCCGGAGCGGCTGGGCATCCAGGGCGGCAGCAACGGCGGCCTGCTGGTGGGGGCGGTCATGACGCAGCGGCCCGAGCTGTTCGGCGCCTGCCTGCCCGCGGTGGGCGTCATGGACATGCTGCGGTTCCACAAGTTCACGGCCGGCCAGTTCTGGCGGGACGAGTACGGCTCGAGCGACGAGGCCCGTGACTTCCCGGTGCTGCGGGCGTACTCGCCCTACCACAACCTGGAGCCGGGCACGCACTACCCGGCGACGATGGTCGTCACCGCCGACACGGACGACCGCGTGGTGCCCAGCCACAGCTTCAAGTTCGCCGCGGCGTTGCAGGCGGCCCAAGCCGGCCCGGCGCCGACGCTGCTGCGCGTAGAGTCCCGCGCGGGCCACGGCGCCGGCACGCCCACCACCAAACGCATTGAGCAGGCCGCCGACATGTGGGCGTTCCTGCTGCAGCACCTGGCGGGTGAGTCGGCCGGCGGCGGCTGACCCGCGGCGTTGGTCTTTGCCGCCCGCCGCGTCCACGCGTCCCACCACACCGCTGAGGTTGTTTTGCTGCGTACGATCCTTGCCGCTGCTGTTGCGCTCGCCTGCCTCGCCGGGCACGCCGCCGCCGAGCGGCTGTCGGTCGGGTACTTCGCCAGCTTTGTCGACGACCAGGTCGACAAGATCCCGTGGAAGAACCTGACGCACGTCTGCCACGCGTACCTGAAGACCGACGACACGGGCGCCCTGGTCACCGACGAGCGGATGCCCAGCCCCGCCCTTACCACGGCGGCCCACGCGCGGGGCGTCCGCGTGCTGGTGAGCCTGGGCGGCGGCCGCACCACCACCGGCCTAGAGCGGGTGACCCAGTCCCGGGCGCCGCTGGCCAAGTACGCCGACAGCGTGGTCGAGCTGGTGGCCGCCAACGGGTACGACGGCGTCGACATCGTCTGGGAGTTCCCGCGCGACAAGGCGACCCGCCGCGGCTTTGTCGCCCTGGTGGCGTACCTGCGGGCCGGGCTGGACAAGCGGGCCGCGGCCGACGGCCGCACGGAGCCGTACCTGCTGACCGCCGCGGCGCCGCCGTCGGCGTTCTTCGGCAAGTGGATCGACACCGGCGCCGTGCTGGGCCGCTTGGACTGGCTGCACGTCATCACCTACGACATGGTGGGGCCGTGGTCCCGCGCGGCGGGGCACCACGCGCCGCTGCTGCCCTCGCCGGCGGACCCGGAGCGGTCTTGGCGGAGCGTCTCGCAGGCCATGGACTACTGGCACGCCGACCGGGCGGTGCCCAAGCAGAAGCTGGTGATCGGCGTGCCGATGTTCGGCCGTGCCCTGCCCGTGGCGGCGCCGCACGCACCGCTGGACCCGGCCGACCGCAAGCTGCACGGCACGCTGACCTTCGCCGAGATCCGCGAGCTGGCGGGCAAGGGCTGGCCCGCCAAGTGGGACCCGCAGAGCAAGGCGCCCTGGCTGCAAGCGCCCAAGGACAAGCCGCTGGTCATCGCCTACGACGACCGCAACTCTGTCGACCAGAAGGCGAAGTGGGGCAAGGCCCAGGGCTACCGCGGGCTGTTCTTCTGGGCCATCCACCAAGACCGCATGGACGACGGCACCCACTGGCTGATCCGCGCCGCGGAGCGTGCCTGGCCCGTCGGCAAGCTGCCGCCGTCGGTCGAGTGACGCGTTGCAACGCGGGCGTGCTCAGACTAGGGTCGACCGCGTCAAGCGTGGCGCCGCCACGCGGCAGCCGCACGCACCGCACCCGACACACCGCACCCGACACCTACGGACAGAGCCAATGCGACCCGACGCCGCGATCCTTCTGACGCTCGCCCTTGCGCTAGCCGCCACGCCCGCCGCCTACGGCCAGCCCGGCGATGTGCAGCTGTTCTTTGAGCAGCAGTCGCTGGGCAACGGCGGCGTCGAGTACAGCCTGGACATCATCGCTTTCCCGGTCTTCTTCGGCCCGGCCCAGGGGACGCTGACCGCGCCCGACGGCGTAGTGTTCGACGGCTTCAACCCGCCGATCGGTGGGATGGACTTCCAGCAGCTGGGCGACCGGTTCTTTGGCGAGTGGGTCATCTCTGCGTTCGACTTCAGCACCGGCGGCACGACAGACTTCGCCTTTACCTTGGGGCCGTTCACGCTGGACGACGTCTTCAGCGAGACCCCGACCATCACCGCCCCGGTGGCGTCGGGCGGGCAGGTGACGATCCCCGCGCCGACGGGCGCCGCCGAGTTCGAGCTGGCCTGGGGCTACCCGTCGGGCGCCGTGCCGAGCAGCTCGATCATCCGGACCTCGGACCGGGGCGGCGGCGGCACAAGCGTCGCCGACTTTGGCTCCGGCGCCAACAGCGCCGTGATCCTCACCGAGCTCGACCCCGGCGTGGCGTCCAACGACTTCGTCTACCGGGCGGGCTCGTTCGACGATCTGGCCGGGTTTGTTTCCGCCGTCGTGCCGGACGACCCGTCCACGGCGATCACGTTCTCCGCCACCGCTGAGTTCCGCAACTTCTCCGAGCCGATCACCGTGACCATCGCGGTGCCGGAGCCCGGCGTGCTCACGCTGGCGTGCGTGGCGGCCTGTGGGCTGGCGATACGCCGCCGCCGCGTGTGAGGCACGCCGGGCGAGCCGCTTAAAGCCAACGCACAAAACCGAAAATCGGGGCAGGCGATCGGCGTTTCACGGCCGATATCGCAGACATCGCCGCAAAGGCCCCAGGTTTTGTTTGGACGCTCTTAGTTTGAGGGCCGGCCTACACGCCCAGCGCCTTGGCCGTGACGTGCCAAACCAGTTCGCCCCCGCCGCGGGCCGGCTTGCCAGAAAAGCGGATGGCGGCGATGGCGCCCTTGGCGAACCGCACCGCCGCCCGGCCGTCGCCCACCAGCGCGGCGGCCGCGAAGCCGACGTCGGGGTTGTGGCCCACCACGGCTAGGTCGCCGGCCGCGTCACCGCCCGAGCCTGCGCCGGCGTGGGCCGCGGCCCAGTCGAGCACCGCTTCGACACCGGCGCCCGGCGCCAACGCCTGCACCACGTCGATCTCCGGCCGCCGGCCGGCGCCGCCGTTGGCGGTCACGATCTCGCTCGCCATGATTTCGGCCGTCTGGCGACACCGCGTGTACGGGCTGGTCGCAATCCGCCGCGGCGCCAGGCCGCGCTCGGCAAGCAGGCGGATCATCCGCGTGTACCGCTGGGCGCCCTCGGCCGTGAGCTCGCGGAGCGAATCGTCCGGCCACGCCGGGTCGCCGAAGTCGCCTGCCCAGGCGTGCCGGGCGATGAAGAGGTGCATGGTTTGCCTCCGGTGCAAGGGGTGTTTGGCCCCGGCGTCCGCCGCCGGGCGTCTGCCGCGGGGTGTTCGTCCTTGAACAGCCAACGGGGCCGCGGTGCTACAGCAACTCAAGAAGCGCTGTAGCTTAACGGTTCCGCCACAGCATGGCGTCCGGGATGCCCAGCTCGGCCTGGCGGCGGGCGATGTCACCGCGGAACCGCCGGG
>JBCCQL010000022.1:0-16382 GCA_039024355.1 Planctomycetota bacterium | reverse complement strand
GGGGGCGAGGGACGAGGGGCGAGGGGCGATTAGCATGAGCTTTAGCACACCGCGCGGCGACTGGGTTGCCTGCTGCGCAGCGACTGGGTTGCCTGCTGCGCCGCGACTGGCCGACGCGTGCCGCGGCGGTATGGTGCGTCGGTATGGTGCGTTGGGGCGTGACGCGGCGGGCGGCGGCACGCCCGGCAATGCTCGAAAGGACCGTGATGAGCCACGCGACGCGAAGCAATCTGCCACGCCAAGCAGGCAGTGCAGCCAAGAGCGCCGCGGCAACCGCCCCGGTGGAGAACGCACCTCCCCGCGCTGCGTCGCGCGTAGCTAGCACGGCGGCGAGCGTGACGCCTGCGGTGCGTATGGCCGGCCAGCTGCCGGCGACGCCGCCCAGCGCGGCGCCTACCACGCTGGCCGGCCGGTGGCTGGCGCCCTTCGGCTTTGAGCTGCAGGGGCACGACCTCGCCGAGTTATCCGACGCCGGCGTCGCCCAGCTCCGCCGCACCCTTGCCGCGGCCGGCGTTGTTGTTGCACGCGGGCAGGCGATGGACGACGCCGGGTTCGCCCAGCTGCTCTCCCGCCTCGGGCCGAGCATGACCACCACGGGCGAGACGCCCGTCCCCGGGCGCCCGACGCTGAACGTGGTGACCAACGTCGGCCGCACACGCCGGCCGCGGAGCGTCTACCACTCCGACACCAGCTACGCGGCCCGGCCGCCGGCCTTCACCGCGCTGCGGGCGGTCACCGTGCCCAAGCAGGGGGGCGAGACCCTGTTCGTCTGCCAGTACGACGCGCTGCGTCACCTGCCACCGCCCGTGCGACGCGCGATCGAAGGGGTGCGTGTGCTGCACCGGGCGTCGGGCATCGCCCTGGGCGCGGAGCTCACCAAGTCGTGGCACCCGATGGTGCGGCTCAACCCCGACTCGGGCCGGCCGGCCCTGTTCCTCTCGACGCCCGCGCGGTGCGTCGCCCTGCCCGGCGTGCCGGCCCCACGCGCCCGCCGGCTGCTGCGGCTGCTCTACCACCACAGCACCCGGCGGGGCCCCGTTTACCGCCACCGCTGGCGGGCCGGTGACGTCGTGCTGTGGGACAACCGCTGCACGCTGCACCGGGCGGACCACTCGGCCGTGGATGGCGACCGCACGCTGCACCGCGGCATGGTGCGGGGAGAAACGCCCCGCCCGGCGTGACACGCCAACCGCGACGCGCCAACCGTCACCGGCCAACCGCGACGGGCCAACCGCGCTGGGCCGAGGGCAAGGCGAACGACGCCCGGCCCGCCGACCCACCGAGCGGCTTGGCTTGTCGCAATCAGCCGCCCGCGGCAAACTCTGGCTATGGCCGCACGCGTGCTCCTTGTCATCGAGTCTTGCCGGCCAAGCGGGCTTGCCACGCAGGCGGAAGCCTTGGCCTGTGGGCTGCGCGGGTTGTCGGCGGCCGGTGAGGGGCGCTTCACCCCGTCGATGGTCGCCCTCCAGGCACGGGGCGCCGTGGCTGAGAAGCTCGCCGGCGTCGGGCCCCTGGAAGCGGCCGGCCGGCGGCACGCGGCCGACCCCATCGCCGCCTGGAAGCTACGCCGTGCGATCAGGACGCAACGCCCGACGGTGGTGCACGCCTGGGGCCCAGCAGCGGCCGCCTACGCCGCGGCGGCGTGCCGGATGATCGGCCGGTCGCAGGGTCGGCCCGCGCTGGTCGCGACGCTTGGGCGCCCGGCAACGCACACGCCCGCGTGGCGGCTTAGCCTCGACGCTTGGCGCCGGCGTCAAACGGCGTGGACCATCGCCACCAGCGAGGCCGTCGCCGAGCGGCTAGGCAGCACGATCGACCGGGTGATCCTGCCCGGCGTCTTCACGTCGGCCGGCGACAAGCCCGACCGGTCGGCAAGCAAGGCAGAGCTGCGGCAAGAACTCGGCCTGCCGCCGACGGCACGCGTGATAGCGATCGCTGCCCGGCTGCTGCCCCGCAAGCGTGTGAAGGAGATGATCTGGGTGGCCGACCTGCTGCGCGTCGTCCGGGACGAGACGCGGCTGGTCGTCATCGGCGGCGGGCCCGAGCTGCCGGTGCTGCAGCGGTTTGCGCGGCTTGCCAGCACCGCTGAGCACATCCGCTTCACCGGCCCACGCGGCGATGCCGCAGAGCTAGTGCGTGGGGCCGACGCCCTGTGGCACGCGGGCGACGAGCACGCTCCGCCGCTGGCGGTGCTAGAGGCCATGGCGGCCGGCGTTCCGGTGGTGGCCGACGCCACACCCGGCGCCCGCCGCGCCGTGACGCACGACCAGACCGGCCTGCTGGTCGAGCCGGGGCAGCGTGCCGAGCGGGTCCGCCAAACCGAGCGGCTGCTGGACGACCCGGCGCTACGCGATCGGCTTACAGCGGCCGCCGCCCAGAGCGTGCGCACCCACTTCTCTGCCGAGCGGATGACGGCCGAGTACGCCGCCGTGTACCACGCGTGTGCAGAGCCGGGCCCGCCGTAGCGTCGCGACGCACGCCGGCGTCAATCCCGGTCGGCAAGGCCGTGCAGGTGGAAGTGCGACGTGTCGATAACCGGCGGGCGCCAAGCCGGTTCGCCCGCCGCCTCGTCCGGCAGCACGCCGTTGAACCGCCGCCGCTTCTCGCTGCTGCTCCAGCCGGAGCGGATCTGTGCGCACACCCCGGCGATCTCGCCCGGCGTCGGCATGAAGTCGATCCGCCGGAGGTCGTCCGCCGGGCCCTCCGGCCGGTCGGCCGGGGTCCGCTCTGGCGTTGCGTGCCGCGGCAACGCACGGGTTTGGTCGAGGCAGCGGTGCATAGGCGGGTCGTCCTTCCTTCGCGATAGAACCGCACCGCGGGCAGAGGCGTAGCCGCGGCACGGGCGTGGTTCACGCCTGGCGAAGCATGCGGCGCGGCCGTGAACTTTTCTGTCAGGCGTGGGAGAAGATCGCAAGAAGACCGTCGCCGGGGCGCCGCGGCGGCGGTCCTTTCTCCGCCCGGGGTGGCCGCGGTAGAATCGGTCAAGCGCCCGCACGCCGAGCGGCAACGCCCACGACTCGGTCCTCGCCGAGCCCGCTTGGCGGAGATTCACCGAGCGTCACCTAGCCGGCAGGCGACAAGCGGGCGGCCAGAACTTTGCACCGGAGGCGGAGGCGATGAAGGATGTCTTGGCGGTAGTCTTGGCGGGCGGCAAGGGCTCGCGGCTAGAGCCCCTCACCCGCGACCGGGCCAAGCCGGCCGTCCCCTTCGGCGGCGGCTACCGCATCATCGACTTCACGCTCTCCAACTGCCTGAACAGCGGCGTCCGCCGCATCATGGTGCTGACGCAGTACAAGGCCATGAGCCTGGACCGCCACATCACGCTGGGCTGGCGGGGCTTCTTGTGCCGCGAGCTGGGCGAGTTCATCGACGTCGTCCCGCCGCAGCAACGCGTGGACGAAAAGTGGTACCAGGGCACCGCCGACGCCGTCTACCAAAACATCTACACCCTCGAGAAAGAACGCCCCGCGAAGGTGCTCATCCTGGCCGGCGACCACATCTACAAGATGGACTACGCCCGCATGGTGGCCCACCACGACCGCCACACGGCCGACCTCACCATCGCCGCCCTCACGGTCACACGCGAAGAGGCCAAGCAGTTCGGCGTGATGCAGGTCGACGAGTCGGGCCGCATCATCGGCTTCCAGGAGAAGCCCGCCGACCCCAAGCCCCTGCCGGGCGACCCCGACCACTGCCTGGCGTCGATGGGCGTCTACGTCTTCAACTCCCCGTTCTTGTTCGACGAGCTGTGCAAGGACGCCACGCTGCCCGACAGCGCGCACGACTTCGGCAAGAACATCATCCCGTCGATCATCGCATCACGCCGGGTGTACGCCTTCCCGTTCCAGGACGAGAACCGCAAGCGGGACGCGTACTGGCGGGACGTCGGCACCATCGACGCGTACTTCGAGGCCAACCTCGAGCTCACCAGCGTCGAGCCGCAGCTCAACCTGTACGACGAGCACTGGCCCGTGCGGACCTACCAGCCGAGCCTGCCGGCGGCCAAGTTCGTGTTCGGCAGCGACCCGCAGCGCGGGGGCGAGGAGCCCCGCCGCGGCGAGGCCATCGACAGCATCGTCTGCCAGGGCGCCATCCTCTCCGGCGGCAAGGTCGAGCGGTGCGTGGTGGGCCCCGGCGCGCGGGTGAACAGCTACGCCCACGTCGAGGACTCGATCCTGCTGACGGGCGTCAACATCGGCCGCCGGTGCCGCATCCGCCGGGCGATCATCGACAAAGAGGTCCGCCTGCCCGAGGGCGTCGAGATCGGCTACGACCTCGAAGCCGACCGCCGCCGCGGCTTCACCGTCAGCGAGGGCGGCGTCGTGGTCATCGCCAAAGCCGACGGCATCCCGGTCCGCGGGTGAATTGGGGCAGGCGTTCGGCGGCGGGGCCCAGCAAGCGGCGGCGGCGAGCTAAGGGATGATGACCCCCGCGTGCCCGCGAGTAGGGTCCACGCGCCATCGGCCGCTCCCTGCCAACGGATCCGCTCGGGGGTGACGCCTGACACGTGACGCAGCCGCGGCGGACGCGTTCACTCCGCTGGCACGCGGTTGTTAAAGGCTACGCCCGCCGCCTCTGCCTTGCTCAGGATCTCGCCGCTGGCCTCGTTCATCAGTTCGCCCAGCGGCACCCGCTCCATCGAGCCGCTCTTGCTGTAGCACTCGAAGTAGTACCGCTTCTTCTTCCGCCCCCGCCGACCGCGGCTCTCGGTCATCGTGTAGTCGATGCGGCTGAGGTCAGCAAAGGCGACGTCGTGCTCGGTCGGCATAAACCAGAAGCCCGTGTTGAGCGCGAAGTGGCTGTCATCGACGACGACCTTGTCGAGGAATAGCCCCGGCACAACCGCCACGCCTGCAATCGGGGCGCCGATGAGCGCGATCATCCACCTCCAAGAAGACTTGCGCTTGTACCAGCCGAGGGTCGTCACCGCTGCGGCCGCGGCGATCCCAACGGTCGGCACCCACCACTGCATCGTGTACACGCTCGCGCCGTCTAAGGCGGCCTTCTTGACACAGCCGCTGATCGACAAGGCGATTCCTGCCAGCAACAGCGGCAGCAGTAAGCGGGGGCGGGCCGGGTTGGTCATCATGGTGAGAGATAGGCAGCGTGTGAAGCGCGAGATTATGAATGGCGGCTGCGACCCTTGGCAGCATCAATCACCGCTGGCAATAGCAACACTCCGCGGTGGCCGCGGCATCATACCGCGTGCGTGCTTGTTGCACCAACTCTTTCCCGCTGCGTGCGGGAGATAGGCATTTCGCCCCATGCCGGCCGTGCGGCGGCCCCCGAACGCCAGCAACGCAGCGCACACCGCGTCGGCATTGCCGCGTTGCGGCTGGCACAAAACCGGCATCGCGTGGCCCAAAATGGCGGCCTAAAGACGGTGGCAGAAATTTGGCGATCGGGCGGTTACCGTGACAATCGCGCTCTGCTAACCGTAGCGCAAAGCGTGGCGGATTGGGGCTGCTGGCTGCTCTCTTGGCCACGCAGGGCGCCCAGCTTGGCGCCGCTTGCGGTGTTCGAGCGCTCGAAAAGTCTTTTTCAGCGTCGTTTCGGCAGCGGCCGGCGGAAACTTTGGGCCATTGCACGCGGGCGCCACCCGCAGAGCGCCGCGGCGGCAGAATTTGACGGCGTGTTTCTGCCACGGGTAGATTCGCAGCGTGGGGTTTCAGGATCGACGCGGGCGACGCGTTTGCTTTGCCCCGCCCCGTACCGCCGCCCGCTGGTGCCCTATGCCCGACCTACGCCACTCTGTTTCTTTCGCGGCCCTTTCTTCTGCGGCCCGGATCACTCGGACGTCTCTCCTATGCCGAAGACGCCGCGCGTCGCGGCTGGTGGTTACGGTTCTTGCCGCCGGAGCGCTGCTGGCCGGCGACGCGCGGGGGGCGGAGCCGCCGCGGGTCGCCCACTTCACGGCTGGGGAGTTTAAGGAGGAGTACATTGGCGGCCGCGATCCGTCCACCGTGCAGCCGCGGACGGCCGAGGCGATCTTCCGCGAACTGGGGCGGCAGATCGTAATGCTGGTGGCCCGCGAGGAGTTCGGCCTGGCCACACGCGACGACGCCCTGCTCGAGCCGATCGACCGCGACGCGCCGGAGACGTTCCAGATCGAGGTCGAGGCGCGGCGGAGGAAGTCGGTCGTCATCCGCATCCGCCGCGGCGGCCGGCAGGTCTTCACACAAGAGACGCCCTGCCAGGTGCTGTCGTTCTGGCCGTTCAACTACGCCTACGACGTCGAGCGGGACTGCGCGGGGCTGGAGCAGATGTTCGAGGAGGCGGGCTATCAGCGGCGGCCCAGCCGGTGGCTGGGGGCCGACCAGCCTACGCCGCTGCCCGAGAGGGTGGCACGCGACCTGCTGGCGATGAACCACATCGCCCAGTACCGGGCGGTGCGGGAGCTGCACCGGCTGATGCGCGAGGAAGGCGAGTCGTTCGAGCGGCTGGCCGGGCTGGCGCGGGGCTACGCCAACCTGTCGCAGCTCACGCTCTCTACGCCCGACACCCGCACGCAGGCCTTCGCCGCCCGGGCCATGCTGTACTCGATGCGGCTGCGGACGCAGGGCGGCGCCACGGCGCCGATCCGCTGGAACGAGGCCTACGTGGCCACGCTGCTGGGCTACCCGCGGCACGCGCTGGCCTGCCTGCAGGACGCCGAGAAGTACGCCGCCGCGGCCGAAGCCGAAGCGGCCGAAGGCGAGGCGCCCGACGGGCCGGGCGGGCCGCCAACGCCCCCCGACTGGGCGACGCTGATCGAGGACTACTGCCACTACCGGACCGCGGGGATCGTCCCCGAGGCGCTCGACCGGGAGTCTCCCCTGTGCCCGCTGGCGTCGGTGCTGTGGCTCCGCATCACGCTGCACAACTTCAGCCCGATGATGCTGACGCGGACGGGCGGCGAGGTGATGCAGAACATCCCGACGTGCCTGTGGGTGGTAGACACGCTGACCGCTCAGGCGGGCGTCGGCTTCGGGCACTTCATCACCCGGCACGCCATGCGGGCCCACGCGCTGCAGCTTGCCACCGAGCTGCCGGCGACGGCCGGCGTGCCCGAGGCGGTGCTGAACGCCGTTGAGGACGGGCCCGACGGGATCTCGATCGAGGGCCGCGCGGGCATCGCCAACGCCTTGGTTGAGGCCGGCGGAGCCGATCGGCTGGAGCCCTCGCTGGCGGTGCTGGGCAAGAACATCGAGGCCTTCAGCGTGCTGCACGCCATCCGCAGGGCCCGGTTCATCAAGCAGTCGCTCGGCGCGTCGGCCGCCGACGAGGTCGAGGAGTTCGAGCCCGTGTTCGCCAACCACCCGGACGCCGCGCTCGTCCGTACGCTCGCCGTCCGGCCCGGGGCGGGCGCCTCGGCGTACAAGGAGGCGCTCGGGGGCTACCGGTTCAAGGAGGCGAACTACTTCTCGACCTACTCGTTGATGCGATCCCTGCCAGCGGGTTGCGAGCTGGCCGATGGCCGGACGATTGGCGACGTGTGGTTCCACGCCTACTCCGGCTGCACCCCGTTCGAGCTGGTCAACATCTTCATGGTGCACAACAGCAAGCCGGGGCTCGCCGTGCAGTATGCCGACGACATGCAGGACTGCAGCTTCCACGCGCCGGTCCGCTACGCCATCCTGCTGCGGCACGACTGGCAGGCGCAGCGCGAGAACGTCGACGCGTGGCTGGCCGACTACGGCGAGCACCCGATTGTCATGCACGCCGCCGCGGACGGGCTGGCGGGCGACGGGCAGGACGCCCGGGCGATCGATCTGTACGAGGACTACCTGGAGCAGTCGCCGGACTACAAGGTGTTTATGAAGCTCGCGGCGCTCTACTACACGCAGCAGCCGCCCGGGCCCTGGCAGGAGACCGCCGCCCGCGTGCTCGACCACCCGGACCCCGGGCTGAACCACTCCAATGCGTCGGCCGTGATCGCGGCCACGCTGATGCACGAGGGCGACTTCGAAGCCGCCCTGCCCCACGCCCGGCGGGCCGCGCAGTCGGGCTCCGGCCAGGGCTACCGGGTGCTCCGCGACTGCCTGACGGGCGTCGGGGACATGGCCGGCGCCGAACGGGTGGCCGCCGTAAACACCCGCCGGTACGGCATGAACTTCGGCTACGACGATTGGTACAACTGGTGCGCGGAGACGGGCCAGGGCGAGCTCGAGCAGGCGTGGCGGCTCAAGCAGACGCGGCTGCAAAACGCGGCGCCGCCCGGCCACCGCGACATCGCCTTCGCCGAGTCGCTGCACCTGCTGGTCACCGGGGACAATGCCGGCTGCCGGGCGATGCTCGAGGAGCGGCTGAAGCAGAAGTTCAGCCCCTGGGACACCATGATGCTGGTGAACCTCTACGATGAGGCGGGCCGCGTCGACGACCGCGACCGGATGCTGCAGTCGCTCATCGACCACGACCCGGGCGACGGGCCACGCCCGCTCTACTGCCTGGCGTCGCCCGTGTTCGTGGGCTTCTTCAAGACCGGCAGCGTCGACGACGACGCGCTCACCGCCGCGTGCAAGCGTTATGCGGACGGAGACGGGTACTCCGACGCCTACGAGCACACCGTCAACTACTACCTGGGCGCGATGTGCCTACGCCGCGGCAAGACGGACGAGGCGGTCGAGCGGTGGACCGGGGCGGCCCGCTTCTCGGCTCCCGGCTGGGAGCGGATCCTCGCTTGGCGGGGGCTGCGCGAAGCGGGCGTTGACCCGGTTTACGTCGACGGCCGCTACTTCGGGATGCAGCTGCACAAGTAGCCACCGATTTTCAAGTAGCCACAGGCGGCCGCAACCCGCAAGGTTGCCGCTACAAGCCCGGCGGCGGTGGCGGCAGCGTGGGCAGCTCGGCTGCTGGCGGGTCGGCTGCTGGGAGGTCGGTTGCCGGAACGTCTGCGGCGTCGACCGCGTCCGGGTCGGCGGCCGCCGGCGCGTCCGCCGCTGGGACATCTGTTGCCGGGCCGCCGATGGGCATCAGCACGTCGTCCAGCACGCCCCCGTCGACGCCCAGCGACGCCAGGTAGTCTGCGAGCGCGACGAAGTAGTCCCGCTGGGCGGCCACCAGCTCGGTGGCCGCGTCGGCGGTCTGCTTCTCGCGCAGGTTGAGGTTGAACAGCGTGGACTGGCCCTCCTCGTACTGCCGCCGCTCGGCCTGCTGCATCCGCTCGGCAAGGCGGACGCCCTCGGCGGTCTGCTCCACCCGCTCGGCGGCGGCGCCCAGGGCGGCCCGGGCCACCTGGACCTCGGCGCCGATCTTCTCCGCGGCGAACTGCGTCTTGGCCCGCAGCTGGGCCAGCTTGCCACGCAGCTGCCGCACCTTGCCCAGCGCCTTGCGCCGCTCCAGCGGCACAGACAGCGTCAGCGTGGCCTCGATCTCGAACTCCGACTTGTCGTCCGACGAGGTCGGGTTGCCCACGTCCTGGCCGAAGAACAGCCCGCCGTCGACGTCGGGCAGCGTCTCGTTGACGGCTTGGCGGTAGGCGATGCCCAGCTGCCGGCGGACGATGCTCAGCTCCGCCAGCTCGGGCCGCGCGTCCTGGGCGTAGGCCACGTCGCTGCCGGCCAGCTCCGGCGGCAGCGGGCTGATGTCCGGGAAGGCGGGCGGCGAGGCCGTGGGCGGCGGCGCCAGCGGCTGGCCTGTTGGCGAACGCAGGAACAGCGAGAGCTTGACGGCCGCCTGCTCCAGCTTCCGCCGGGCGTCGATGGCCTTGGCCTGCCGGTCGACCACGATCCGCCGGTTGTCGACCGTGTCGATCTGCGCCTTCTCGCCCAGCTCGAACTGCCGCTGCAGGAAGGGCACCCGGTCGAGCCCCAGCTGCAGCACCTCCTGGGCGATCCGCAGGTTGGCGCCGGCGGCCACCCACTCCCAGTACGCGATCGAGCCCTCGCGGACCGCCAGGATCACCTCGGCGCGGATCACCGGCTCGACGCGTCCACGCTCCAGCTGCGCCTGCCACAGCGCGGCGCGGTTGGCGTCGATCACGCGGTCGCGGACGATCGGCGCGCGGACCGTCAGGCTGAACTCGCCCAGGTCGTTGGTCTCACGCTCGCGGAACCAGGGCTCGAACGACCCGCGTCCCAGCTTGTAGCCGGCGCCCACCTGGCCGCCCCACAGCGTGTCGCGTTTGACGCCCAGCTTGTACCAGTGGTTTTCGTAGAAGTCGAGCGGCTGCACGTTGCCGAAGCCGTCCAGCTTGCGGTCGAACGCGCCGAAGGCCGACAACGCCTAGCCCGACGCGATGGTCCGCGCCGCCTGCGCCTCGCGGATCATCGGGAAGAAGTTGCGGACCGAGGCCACCACCTCCGGCAGCGTGGGCCCCGGGCCGGGGTCGCCCAGCCGGTCGGCCTGCTCCGCCTCGGGCGGGGCGGAGGGTGGCGCCGCGGGGCCGATGCCCGGCGGCAGCCGCAGCGGCGGGTCGATCGCCTCGGGCGCGGCAGGCGGGGCTTCTGCGTCGGGCGGGGCGGGCAGCTCTAGCACGCCGCCGGGAGCCTCGCCCGCAGCGGCGGGCGGACCGGCGGCGGCCGGCGGAATGGGCGACTCGAACTGCGCTTGCCGCGTGACGGGCGCCGCCGGCGCAGCGGCGGTCTGCGTGGCGGGCGGCGGCGTGTAATCGGCGAACGGCGCTCGTGGCCCCCGGCAGCCCGCGGCCGCCAACGCCGCCAGGCACGCCGCTGTGCACGCCATCACGGCAAGCCAAGCCTGCGGCGGCGCCAGGCCTGGCGCCCCGGGCCGGGCGGTTGGGGTTGTCGCACGCACGGTTGCCACGGCTGGGGTCGATCCTTGCTAGCACGCCATCGGCCGCTCGGGCGGTGCAGCCCGATGCCCGGCGGCGCGCACAGCACGCCGCATCATCGGGACAATCGGCAGAACCAAACCCCTGGCGAGAGCAAGAATCGCGGGCGGACGCGGGTTTGTCGCGGCGCGTATACACCGTTGGCGCCGGGCCGACGGCGGGCGACCCGCGACGCCGCGCTACGGCGGAAGAAGTCCGCGGCGGTGGCCGGCTACGGCTTGGGCAGCTTGGGCACCTTGCTGGTGGAGCTCGACTCGCCCTTCATCTGCAGCGAGGGCGGGAAGCCGTTGATCCGGCGCCACACCTCCCACCACAGCGGCACCTGGTCGAGCAGCACCCACGCCTTGCAGCGGACGCCCTGCCGCAGGTACTGCTCGTCGGGCCACGTCTGGTCGCTGTCGTCGGGCTCGATGACCACGCGGAACAGGCCGCTGGGCGTGGCGAAGCTGTCCTTCTTGGTCACCGTGCCGCCGAAGGTGCCCACCGCCACGTTGGGCCAGCCCGCGAACTGCGCGGCGGGCCAGCCCTGGAACTGCAGCCGGGCGTGCGGGCCGGGCGTGTCGCCCGGCTCGGTGACGATCAGCGGGGCGTCGTTGCCGGCCACCAGCACCTCGACGGCCAGCTTGGTGGTGCGGGGCACGATGCGGCACAGCTGCTGCCCCTCCTTCACCACCGACGCGGCGTTGTTCACCGCCAGGTCGAGGATGAACCCGTCGCGCGGCGCGGTAACCTTGCCCGCCTCCTGCTCGGCCAGGGCTTTGAGCTCCTTCTGCAGCTTGATCTCCTTATCGCGGATGTCGGCGTCGGCCTTGGCGATGGCCTGCTCGGCCTTGGCGATGTCGCCGTTGGCCTTCCGCAGCTGCGACTGCACCTTGTTGATCTTCGACTGCCAGTCCGCCTGCTTCGACGCTTGGGCGCTCTCTTTGCTGGCCACCGCGGCGGTGGCGTCCGTGATGTCTTGCTGGGCGATGTCGATGTCCTGCATCGCGACGCGGAACTTCTGCTCCGCCTCTTGGAACTTGACCTGCGTCTCAATGCCCTCTTCGTACAGCTTCTTCTTGCGGTTGTAGTCCTGCTCCGCCTGGAACCGCTTGGCCTTGGCGGCCAGCAGCTTGCTGCGGGCGGCGGCCAGCTTGGCGTTCGCCTGGTCGATCAGCCGGGCGTTCTCAGTCCACGCCGCCTGCTGCGCGAGCTCCAGCGACGTGATTTCGTCCTTGGTGAGCTGGATGATCTCGGTCGCGAAGTCTCGGGCGACCACCGCCTGCTGCCGCTGGCTCTCGGCCAGCTTGACCTGCATCTTCACCGCTTCTACCTGCAGGTTCAGCCGGGCGATGAAGTCCGGGTCTTGGTTCTCGATTCGGAAGAGCGGCTGCCCCTGTTTGACAAACGCGTTCTCCTGGATGCCCGGGTACCGCTCGGCGATGATGCCCTTGATGGGCGCCTGCACCGGCTGCGGACGCTCCAGCGGGTCGAGCGCGATGACCGAGCCCTGCCCGCTCACCGTCTGCTGCCAGGGCACAAACACCAACGCCACCGCGGTGAACAGCAGCAGCCACAGCATGACCTTGCCCACCCGCCGGACGACGCGTGTGACACGCGCCAGCTGCAGGGCGGGGAAGTCCTCCTCGCGGTACGCCGCCTGGGACAGCGGCCGGGCGTTGTAACGCTTCTCGACCGTGCCGTTGCGGCGTGGCTCGCTGCCTAGGCGACCGCCTGGGGAGGGCTTGCTCTCGATGGTGGTGCTCATGCCGTCCTCGCGTGGGAGGGGGGAAGGGTTCTCGCCGCCCGGCCGCCTGATTGTATGCACGCGGCCGCGTTGGGGTGCGCGGGCCGCGTTGGCAGCTAGCCGCCCGGGCCGTTGTCGAGCACGATCTGGCGGCCAAACCGATCGGCGATGTCCCGCCGGCCGGTGGCCACCACCAGCGTCCACGTGTTGCCGCGGTCGCACAGGGCGCCGCAGACGGTCTGCAGGTCGGCGTCGGGCAGGGTGTCGAGCGTGGCGTCCAGCATCAGCAGCTGCGGCCGGCCCGCCATCGCCCGGGCGATGGTGACCAGCGTCTGCTGGGTCGACGTGAGCGGCTTGCCGGTGGCGTTCACGTGGGCCTCGATGCCGTCGGGCAGGGCCAGCACGTCTTCCAGCAGCCCCACGGCGGCCAGCGCGTTGCGGGCGTCGGCCGTGCTGACGCCCGGCCGGCGGAGGTGGACGTTCTCGGCGATCGTGCCCTCGAACAGCTCGACGTCGCCCACCAGCGCGACGCGGCTGCGGAGGATGTCGGGCCGCAGGTCACGCGGGTCGGCCCCGCCGACCTCGATGTGGCCCGCGTCGGGCGACACCGTGCCGTAGACCATCTGTAGCAGCGAGCTCTTGCCGCTGCGGCGGGCGCCCAGCAGGCCGACGCGTTCGCCCGGCTTGACCTCGCCGGTGAGCCCCCGGCTCAGCACCGAGTTGGCGCCGGCGCGCTTGATGCCGTTGACGCGCACGCCGATGGCCTCGGCCGCCGGCACGCTCATGACGCCGTCGTGCCGCTCGACGCCCAGGTCGAGCAGGGCGCCCAGCTTGTCGATCGAGGCCATCAGGTCGTAGTAGCCTTCCAGGTGTTTGCCGAGCTTGGCCATCGACGCCAGGATGGTGGTCACAATCAGCTCGGCCGCCACGAGCTGCCCCAGCGTCAGCTGCCCCTGGATCACCAGCCAGCCGCCGCCGCCCAGCAGCACGGTGCCGGCGATCGCCTGCAGGGCGAACAGGAAGATGATCTGCCGGAACAGGATCCGGAAGTGGCTGCGGCGGGCGGCCAGGTACTGGGCGGTGATCAGGTTCGAGCGGTCGATGGCGAACTCCGACCCGCCCTCGGTCTTAAAGCCCTGCTGGCAGCGGGCCACGTCCTCGAACCAGGCGGCCAGCTTGTACTTCATCTTCGACTCGACGATGCCCGTCGACACGGCGCCCGACCCCAGCACGCGGATGCCGCCCACGATCAGCAGCAGCAGCAGCACGTCGAACCCGAGCAGCCACGGGTGGTAAAACGCCAGGACCGTCATGCCGATAAGCGTGGCCAGCACGATGCCGATGCCGTCCAGCAGCATGTCGGCCACCACCTTCTGCACGGTGACGATGTCCAGGAAGCGGTTGACCACCTCCGGCCCGTACCGCTGGCCCAGCGTCGCAGGGTCGACCCGCGGCAGGCGGTACGCCAGGTCGGCCGATACCCGCGCCAGCAGGCGCCGCTGGATGATCTCTGCCACGTAGGTCTGCATGCCGCGCATCACCGCGGCGAAGGCCAGGCACGCCAGCAGCATGCCCGCCAAGATCAGCACCGGCTGCAGCAGCGTGCCGAACGACACGGTGTTGACCAGCGCCTCAACGGCGATCGGCGTCGCCAGGTTCAGCACGCCGGCGATGAAGCCGAAGACGAAGATCACCCAGATGTCAGACCATTCCGGCTTGAGGATGCTGAGCATCCGCCGCAGCGGGTTGGCCTGGAAGTGGCGGGCCTCGGCGGCGCTGTTCAGCTCCGGGTGCTCGACCACCACCCACTGGTTGACCGGCCCGCTGCCGTTGCCGTTGCTGGCGGCGGCGCCGAGCTGCCGCTCTAGCTCTTCGCGAGAGACCCGCCGGCGGTGGTCGAGCTCGCCCGTGGCCAGCTCGGCCTTGCTGCCGTCGTAGCCCAGCAGCACCGTGGGGCCGCCGCCGCCGTCGTACCCGCCGACCAGCAGGGCGCCGTCCTGGGCCAGGTGCAGGGCGTCGTCCAGCGGCAGCTCCGTGACACGGGACCGCAGGGCCAGGCTCTCGCTGGTTTCGCGTAGCCAGCGGCTCCACTGCGAGTGCTCATCGCCCGGCCACGCGTCTTGGGCGTCGCGCAGCAGCTGCTCGGCACGAAGGTGCTCGACGCCCACGCCGCACTCGCGGCTGATCCGCACCAAAACCGTCACAAGGGGCGACCGCCCGTTGGCGTTGGGGTCGAGAATCATCGCGGCTGGGCGGGCAGGTGGCTGGCGGGCAAAGGGTTGGGCGGAACGAGGTCGTCGCGGGCGTTCACACAGCGGCCGCCCGCCTCAACCCGCGCGAAGCACGTTCGTCGAGGCCGGCGCAGGAGCGGCAGAAACGGGTTGCGGGTACTAGCACGGTAGTGGCCTGCCACGCCCCCGTCGAGAGCGGCACTGGCGAGAGCGGCACCGTCGAGAGCGGCACTGGCGAGACCGGTGCTGGCGAAACCGCCGCTGGCGAAACCGGCACTGGCGAAACCGGCACTGGCGAGACCGGCGCCGCCCCGGCCGGCGCCCTGTTTCCCATCGGCACGGCCTTTCGCCCCGCTCCATCCAGCTGGCGGCGGACACAGATGCCGCTGCTTACGCCGTCGCACCAGCCCCGCAGCGGGCGGCCACTGCCTCGGCGGCCCGCCGGCCCGAGGCCAACGCCCCCTGAATCGACGCCGTGTCCAGGTAATCGCCGCACGCGACCACCCCATCGGCCCGCACGGCCGACTTTTCTACCGGGTCGAGCCAGCCCACCGGCTGCGCGGGCAGGGCCTGCGGCACGCGGCACACCTGCAGCAGCCGCCAGGCGTCTACCCGCCGGCCGTACCACTCGCGGAGCTGGCTGGTGACGTGGGCGGTGAGCTGGTCCGGGTCCCGCTCGGCGCCCAAGACGCTGACCGACACCAGGTCCCAGCCCGCCGGCGCGTAGCCGGGCGCCACGCGGCTGGGCACGCACAGCGTGTTGATCGGCCCGCGGCCTTCGCCGTTGAGCACCAAGATGGGCTCGGTCGTTGGCGGCTGCTGCGTGGCGAAGTACAGGCAGGTGGTCCCCCGCCACGCGGGCTTGGGGGCGCACGCGGCGGCGGGGGCGGCCGACTCGGGCTCCGCGTGCGGCTGCGTTGCCCCCACGCTCAACAGCCGCTGGGCGCCCGATTGGTCAACGGCCGCCACCACCGCGTCGGCCGGCCGCTCGGCGCCGCCTTCCAGCACCACGGCGCCGGGGCGGATGGACTGCACGCGTACGCCCAGCTCAACCGTGCCCGGCGGCAGGCCGGCGGCCAGCTGTTGGGCCAGGGCGCCGAGGCCGCCGGCGGGCAGCGTCGCCGGCCCCTGGGCGAACATGCGGAAGACGAACTCAAACATCCGGCTAGACGTCGCCAGCGTGCCGTCCAGAAAAATGCCGCCCAGGAACGGGCGGAAGAACCGGTCGATCACCCGCGGGGAAAACCCCTGCCGCTCCAGGTATGCCTGGGTGGTCGATTCGGGGCGGGCGAAGAGCGCCTCAAGCGTGCCACGCTGCACCCGGCTCCGCAGCCCGGCGATGCGGAGCTTGTCGCCCAGCGTCGCCACCGGCGCCAGGGCCGTGGCCAGCAGGTGCTGCGGCCGCCGCCACGGGTCGCTGAACCGGTGGAACCTGCCGCCCGAGCGGACCAGCGCGCCCGGCTCAAACGGCCGCAGGTCGAGCGCGTCGTAGTCGAGCAGCCGCCGGGCGTCCGGGTAGGCGGGCAGGAAGACCTGAAAGCCGCGGTCGCACAGGAAGCCGTCGACCGTGTCGGTGCGGGCCCGGCCGCCAACCGCGTCGGACGCTTCCAGCACCCGGCACGCAACACCAAGCCGGTCGAGGTGCGTGGCACAG